>CANRLY010000088.1 GCA_947631585.1 uncultured Clostridia bacterium | reverse complement strand
GCGATATAATCTGTCTCCGCCGACTTTCGCTCGCCCAGCCGAGAAATTACCAGCCTGGCGGTCGCCCTCAGTTCTGAGGTTGTCCAGCCCTGCGGCAAACCGTGCGATTCTGCAACTTGCGGTTGCCTAGCCAAGAGGTTTTCCGCCCAAACCGGCGGTCGCCCAATCCTGCGGTCGCCCTCAGTTTGGCGGCTGTCCAGCCCAGCGGCAAACCGTGCGTTTCCGCAACTTGCGGTCGCCTAGCCAAGAAGTTTCCACCTAAACCGGCGGTTGTCCTGCCCAGTGTTCACCCTCAGTGCGGAAGTTGTCCAGCCCAGCGGCGAACCGTGAATTTCCGGCTTCCTCGGACACAGCGGTCGCACACAGCGCCACGGCGGTCGCCCAGCCCGGAGAACGCCCCCGTTGCACGGAAGTTGTCAGAATTTGACAGGGTTGGCGGAGAGATACTTCCTTACCATAAGTGCGATCTTGAAGATTATCGCATGGTCGAACTCACGCAGATCCAGACCGGTGAGCTTCTTGATCTTCTCAAGCCTGTAAACAAGCGTGTTTCTATGCACAAACAGTTTCCTTGACGTTTCGGAAACATTCAGGTTGTTCTCAAAGAATTTCTGGATAGTAAACAAAGTCTCGTGGTCAAGCGTTTCGATAGAGCCTCTTTTGAAAACTTCTTTAAGGAAAGTTTCGCAAAGGGTAGTAGGCAGGTGATAGATAAGTCTTGCGATACCCAGGTTGTCGTAAGAAACTATGACCTTGTCGGTATCGAACACCTTTCCGACCTCCAGAGCGGTCTGAGCCTCCTTGAAAGACCTTGCAAGGTCCTTGACGCCCTCCACCACAGTACCGATGCCGACGTTCACACGGGTGTAGAATTCGCTGCTTAATGTATCGGAAATAGATCTGGCAAGTTTTTCAAGGTCTTTGGATTCAACGGTAGCCTTGACTTCCTTAACGAGGACGATATCCGATTCAGTGATATTGAAAACGAAGTCCTTGTTCTTATCGGGGAAGAGGTTCTGTATAACATCGTAAGCGGAGACGTCGTTAGCGGAGATTATCCTGATGAGCAGCACGACTCTTGAGACGTCCGAGTTAAAATGGAGTTCTCTTGCCTTAACGTGGACGTCGCCGGGAAGCACGTTATCCAGGACGACGTTTTTGATAAAATTATTTCTGTCGTACTTTTCGTCGTAATACTGTTTGATACTGGAGAGAGCGATAGCGAGGATATTTGCGTACTTGGCGGCGACCTCGTCTGTACCCTCCACGAACACGGCGTAATCCGGTTTAACGTGAGCGCCGAAAGGCTTATAGGTATAGCCGTCCCTGACGAAAGCGTCGTGAGCCTCGCCCATATCCAGCGAAACGAACTCATTGGTCGTTCCTATCTGGGAAAGGTCTGAGCAGGCGATGATCGAAGCGTTTTCGTCAATAACGCCGATAACGCAGTCGATGGTGTCACGCATCTGATGGATAATGCTCTGAAATAATCTGTTGGACATAATAATTCCCCTCTGCTGCAAATTGATTTTTTGGCTTATGCAATGCCTATCATTACTATAATACCAAAAAAATACGCATTTTGCAAGCTGTTTTTGTGAAATTTAATCAAGGCCGGAACATTTCCGGTCAGAACTCCTATCCTGTCGGTTAATATATTACAAATTGTAACATATTTTTCGACGGATTGTGTTAACAAACTGTTAAACACGATAAAACTGCCGAAATTTTCCAAAGAAATATGTGGAAACTAAACAATTTTTCAGTTGAAACGGCTGCTGCTCCTGCGAAAAATTGTAACCTTCCTGTAATTTATGGATATGCGCCTTGAAATATGTCCCGTCAGGGACTCCCTGACGGGAGCCGCTTGCCTCCGGCAAGCGGCGAGGCGGCGGCGGCAGGGGCGGGAGGGCGGGAAAAAAGAGAGACCCTTTCACCGAATAGACCGGTGAAAGGGTCTGAGCAAAACGAAGATAATGAGGATTACATTTTTTCGTCGGCGAAACCGCTGTCAACAAGATCTACAAGACCGTTAACGGCAGCCTGTTCATCAGCGCCGTCAGCGATGACTCTGATCTCAGTGCCTCCAACTATACCCAGAGAAAGTATGCCCAAAAGGCTCTTGGCATTGACTCTTCTGTCCTCTTTCTCGATCCAGATGGACGACTTGAACTCGTTTGCTTTCTGGATAAAGAAGGTTGCAGGACGAGCATGAAGTCCAACCTGGTTCTGAACAACTACATCTCTTACGAACATAATGATCTCTCCATTCATAATAACTTTCACACTGTTAAAACAAGTAACGAATGCCTGTATGGAAGCTTCCGCTCACCACTCAGGCTTTTTGGCTACAACATTATTATACAAGGTAAGATTGTCTTAGTCAACGGTTAATTATGCACAAATCCGCCAGATACCGCAATTTTCTGCTTTTTGATTATCTTATGAAGAATTAAGCCCACTGATTTTGTACATTTTGAACAAAGAGTTTGAAAATAATAAAACACATTGTACAAAGACTTTTAACATTAGTAATAATTCTTTATTTATTTCGGTCAAAACCCCCTCGTTCCGACCGGACGAAATGTGCAAAATTCCCTGCCGAAAATACCAAAGGCAATGTATTTTCTTTTATTTAAATTGAAAATTTTGATTAACGGCTACAATTCCCCCGACTGCTTCGCAATGCGCAGAAATTCCAAGTCCTGCTCGCTGAGCTTTGCCTCCGCCAGTAAGTCGGGACGCTGCCTTGCCGTCGCCAGCAAACTCTGCTCCCTCCGCCACTTCTGAATGTTCGCATGATGCCCCGAAAGCAGCACTTCCGGCACTTTTACCCCATGCCACTCCTCAGGTCTGGTGTACTGGGGATATTCCAATAACCCGTTGAAATGCGACTCGTCCTCGTAACAGTCGCTTCTTGCCAGCACCCCGTCCAACATTCTTACCACCGAATCTATCAGAACCAGCGCCGGCAATTCTCCGCCGGTGAGAACATAATCCCCTATGGAAATCTCCTCGTCTGCTATCTCGTCTATCACACGCTGGTCTACCCCCTCGTAATGTCCGCATAGCACGAACATATACGGCAGCTCAGACAGCTCCCTGCACCTGTCCTGAGTGAGCCTTCTGCCCCTGGGGGACATATATATCGTCCACGGCTTTGCACCACGGCCGGAAGTCACCGCTTTGTAACACTGATATATCGGCTCTGCCTGCATGAGCATACCCTGCCGCTCACTGTAAGGCGTGTCGTCTACCCGACGGTGCTTGTCGGCGGTGTATTCCCTTATCTGGTGACATTTCACCTCGAATATCCCCTTGCTCCTTGCTCTTCCTATGACGCTTTCCGAAAGATAACTTTCGCACATCTCCGGAAAAAGCGTCGCCACATCTATTATCATCTGAACACCCCCCTGCCTGCGTTATTCCTCGAACAGACCCTCCAGCGGCGTTATCTTCATTACTCCGCCCTCAACGTCCGTCTCTGCGACTACCTGGGGTATCGCCGGGATATAACACATACTTCCGTCCTCTTTCTTTACATGGTAAACATCGTTCGCTCCGGTCTCGCTGACCTGGGTTATCACACCGTAGACCCGCCCGCTTGCGGCGTCCTCTACCCTCATTCCCACAAGGTCCTGTATGAAGTAGCTTCCCTCTTCCAGCTCCACGTCCTCCCTGTCCATAAAAAGCACCGTCCCACGCAGCTTCTGCGCCTGTTCCACGCTGTCGCAGCCTTTTATCTTCATAACGACCATGCTTTTCTGCACCCTTGCCCTTTCTATCTCCAGGGGAGAGCCGTCCTTTTTGTATAAAGTGGAAAACTCCGTCAGAAACTCCGGGGTATCGCACCAGGGATAGACCTTTACTTCTCCCTTTATCCCGAACACCGCCACTATCTCTCCCGTTTCCAGATACCGCTTCATTCTCTCAGTTCTCCTTTGACAACATTTTTCTTATTGTAACACATTTTCCGTCCAAACTCAACTCCGGCGGCAAAAAAAGACCGGAGCAGCCTCCGGTCTTAGTATCAGTCTGTATCCGAGCTTTCTTTCAGGAGCTTTTCCTGCTCCTCCATGAGCTTTATGAGCCTTGCAAGAGACTTGTTTGAAGCAATGGCGGCTTCACATTCACATTCAATGGGCTGCTGAATTTGCTGTACCTGCTGTCCTTGCTGCCCTTGCTGCGCCTGTGGAACTTGCTGCGCCTGTGGAACTTGCTGTCCTTGCTGGATCTGCTGCGCCTGCGGCTTACCCTGCGGAACTTGCGGCTTCTGAACCTGCTGGGGCTGCTGAACCTGCTGCGCCTGTGGAACTTGCTGCGGCTGCCTTATCTGCTGCCCAGCCTGAGCCATCGCCCCTGTGGGAACTGTTCTTCCAGCTGGAGTTGCCCCTGCCGGTGCTGTTCTTCCTGCCGGAGTCGCCCCTGACGGTGCTGTTCTTCCTGCCGGAGTCGCCCCTGTAGGAGCTGTCCGTCCTGCCGGAGCCATCGCCCCTGCCGGCTTAGTATTCCGCCTGTCGGCTTCCGCTCTGACCGGTCTCTGCTGTTGCGCAGAGCCTTGGGGCTTCCTGGGCATGGGGGGCCTTGCCCCCGATCTTGCCGGCGGCTGCTTCTCAGGACGCTTTTTGCCCTGTTTTGCAGCCTTTGCAGCCTCTTCGGCTTCTTTCTTGGCCTTTTCGTCGCCCTTATTTCCGAAAATATAATCGTCAATGGTCATCGGCATGGTGTGACTGAGTTTTCCGTCGCCGATGCCTGCCACCAACGGACCGTCAGCAGCCACCGCCGGCCGCCTCTGAGGTCTTTTCTTTTTGGACTTGCTCCTGCTGTTCTTGCTGTAAAGCCCTATCATCGCTTCGCAGACAAGCAGCATAAGTATGGGAATTACCACCAGCACCGCCCTGCCCTTGAAAGAAGTGACAAAGCTAATGATATGTCCCAGAGCCATGTTGTAAGACACCGCCTTGCCGATGAGCTTGTCAGACGGCACGCTGTACACAGTCTCCTTGTCGCTGTCGTAAAATCCCTGATAAACCACTGTTTTCGTATCGGGAACTATGTTTGAAAGCCTTATTACCGTAGTGCCGTGATCTTTTACGCCCTCGCACAAAATAGCGTCTCCCAGGTTGTCAGCCGAGGGGCTGTAATTTTTCGCCAGCACCAAAGACCCCTTTGGCACTTTTGCGCCCATGCCGTCCTCGTCCATAATGAATGCGCTGTATCCGAATGCGCTTGGGGTAACGTCCGGGTTTTTAAACACCAGCGAAGTAACTATCAGAGCCAGTATCACCGCCAGTATCACGACTATAAAGAAGATCCACACGGTTTTTGCGGCATTTTTCTTAACGGTTTTTGCCATTTCGATATGTTCGCACCTGCTTTGGCAAATGCGAGCCACCCTCCTTCCGTTTCCTAGTCTCCCTGTGATTTGTTCATTTTCTCTATATACAAAATCATTATATCACACATTTCGGAAAATTTCAAATGTTTTTTTAAATTTTTGCAGGAATTTTTGATTTTTTGTCCTTTGCTGAGAAAAACCGCAAAAAAAGACCGCCGGCAAGCTACTGCCGACGGCTGAAAATTTCTGGGAACTACTGTTTCACCGCTTCAAATCCCGCTGCGATGTCTGCGATTATGTCGTCTATGTTTTCAAGTCCCACCGAGAAGCGTATCAGTCCGCCGTCTATGCCGGCAGCGACCAGCTGTTCATCGGTAAGCTGTCTGTGGGTAGCTGAAGCCGGGTGCAGCACGCAGGTGCGAATGTCCGCAACGTGTACCTCGTTGGAAGCCAGTTTCAGGCTGTCCATGAATTTTACCGCCGCCTGCCGTCCCCCTTTGATGGAGAACGAGATAACCCCGCTTGCGCCCTTTGGCAGGTACTTTTCAGCCAGCTTGCGGTACTTGTCGCTTTCCAGCCAGGGGTAGGAGACAAATTCCGCCATGCCGCTCTCCTCTATGAATTTTGCGGCTTTCAAGGCGTTTTCGCAATACCTGTCCATTCTCACGGCAAGGGTCTCCAGTCCCAGGTTCAAAAGGAAAGAGGAGTTCGCCGCCGGATAGCAGCCGAAATCCCTCATCAGCTGCATTCTTGCTTTGATGATATACGGCGCAAATGCGTAGTCTTTGGTGTAAACTATCCCGTGGTAGCTCTCGTCCGGCTGGGTCATGCAGGGGAAGTTCCCGTTTGTCCAGTCGAACTTGCCGCTGTCCACGATAACTCCGCCCACCTGCACCGCATGACCGTCCATGTACTTTGAGGTAGAGTGGATAACTATGTCCGCTCCCCACTCTATAGGTCTGCAAAGGTAAGGCGTGGCAAAGGTGTTGTCCACTATCAGCGGAACGCCGTGTTCATGGGCAACTTTCGCCCACTTTTCAATATCCAGCACCGTAAGCGCAGGGTTTGCGATAGTCTCACCGAACATCGCCTTGGTGTTTGGTTTGAAAGCCGCCGCCAGCTCCTCTTCGGTGGCGTCAACGTCCACGAAGATGCACTCTATGCCCATTCTTGCAAAGGTAACCCCGAACAGGTTCACCGTTCCGCCGTAAATAGACGAGGAAGCTATAAAGCTGTCCCCTGCCTGGCAGATATTAAGTATCGAGCAAAGGGACGCCGCCTGTCCGCTGGAGGTACACATCGCCGCAGCTCCCCCCTCCAGAGCGGCTATCTTCTTCTCCACCGCATCGGTGGTAGGGTTTGCGAATCTGGAGTATATAAGGCTCTTGGTGGGGTCGTCGAACACCGCAGCCACGTCGTCGGTGGAGTCGTAGACGTAAGTTGTGCTTTGTACTATGGGAACTACCCTCGGTTCTCCGTTTTTTGGTGTGTAGCCTTCGTGAAGGCATTGTGTTTCGATCTTCATGGTATTCCTCCTAAAAAATTTTTATTGTGCGTTTTATACAAATTTGACCAGCTTGTTTTGTAAAACTATACGAAATTTAAATTTCTGCCAAATTTTTTTGTTCATAGTTGCACGAAACCATGCAACTTTCAGGGGGTTTCAGCCTGTTAGTGAGAGGACTAGTACCCCTGCTCTTTCAGCTGGTGGACAAGCTCCACATAAAACTCCCTGATATCGAAGTCCTTGATATTCTCACGGTCAAGGTCAATGATATCCCCGTGGGAGATACCTCTTTTCAGCTTGCCGTCGCCGTTTAGCAATGTGAAGCTCTCTCCCCACTTCATGGACTGTTCCGACACCAGTCCGTCGTTATCCCCATCAAAATACTTAGCCAGCCGGTAAGAATAGTTCAGCGGGAACTTTCCGCCTTTTGCCTCAGGCATCAGCGAACCCACGCTCCTGTAGCTGACCAGCGGAGAATCCGGCATTATCTCGTTGAGCTGTTTGCACCGTTTAGCTGTCAGGTCGCCCACTGCGCCAAGGAAGTCCGGCTGCTTGTCTCCCAGCCGCCGCAGTATGCTGTTATACCTGTCTGCAATGGCGTTTTTGACCTTTTCGGGAACGTGTTCCAGCAGATATTCCGCAAACACGCAGCCTCGATGAGGGGTATTCACCGTGGTGAGGGTAGCCACCATTTTATCCGCCCCCAACCTGCTGATGGCGTATCTGGAGTCCAGACCGCCTTTTGAGTGGGCGATGATGTTGACCTTTTCGCAGCCGGTCTCCTCCAGTATCTTCTTTA
>CANRLY010000087.1 GCA_947631585.1 uncultured Clostridia bacterium | reverse complement strand
TTGCGCTCAGCTGCGCATCGCAGACTGCCGCTTCACCGGCAAAACCAAGACCGAAAAGAGGATAACTATGAAAGAAAATATTACTTATGTCATAGGAAATAAACTTTATGTGAACCTGACGAATAAGTGCCCCTGCAACTGTACTTTCTGTATAAGAAATAACGGCGAGGGAGCGTATGGGTCGGACAGCCTGTGGCTTGACCACGACCCCACCTGCGACGAGGCAGTGGAAGCTTTGAGCAAACACGACCTTGACAGCTTTGAAGAAGTGGTGTTCTGCGGCTATGGCGAACCCACCGAGGCGCTGGGCGTGCTGCTCTGCTGCGCCGCTCACGTCAAGGGGAACAGCAAAACTCCTGTGAGGATAAATACCAACGGTCTTTCCGACCTGATAAACAAAAAGCCCACCGCTCACCTGTTCCAGGGACTGGCAGACGTTGTGTCCATCAGCCTTAACGCCCCTACTAAGGAGGAGTACGATAAGGTGACCAGACCCTCCTTTGAAAACGCTTTTCAGGCAATGCAGGACTTCGCTGTGGACTGCCTGAAATATGTACCGGAGGTGGTAATGACCGTGGTGGACGTTATCCCGAAAGAACAGATAGAACAGTCAAAAGCTCTTGCTGAAAAGCTGGGCGTTAAACTCAGAATAAGAAAATATGAGCCTTGATAGAATTATATTATCACCTCGGCATGACGGGTGACGTGGCAGCCGACATTCACAGAAACGGGAAGTCCGGCGATGTGAGTGGGGGCTTGCTCTATGTTGACAGCCAGAGCTGTGACAGTTCCCCCGAAGCCCTGCGGACCTATGCCAAGGGCGTTTATCCGCTGCAAAAGTTCCTCTTCCAGTCCGGCGTAAAGCGCTTTCGGATTTCTTTCCGATACCGGACGGCAGAGGGCTTTTTTTGCAAGATAAGCGCATTTTTCAAAATCTCCGCCAATGCCTACCCCCACAACTATCGGCGGACAGGGGTTCGAGCCTGCCTTGGCGACAACGTCCACTATCCAGCTGCACAGCTCTTCTCTGGTGGCGGAGGGAGTCATCATCTTCAGGGCGGACATATTTTCGCTGCCGAAACCTTTCGGGGCGACCACCAGCTTCACTTTGTCGCCGTCTACTATCTTTGTGTGGACAACAGGGGGAGTGTTGTCTCCGCTGTTGACCCTCTCCAGCGGGTCGGAAACTATCGAGCAGCGCAGCCTGCCCTCAGTGTAGCCCCTTGCTACCCCTCGCTCAAGAGCTTTGCTCAGGCTGCCGCCGGTGAAATGCACCTCCTGTCCTACCTCCAGGAATATCACAGCCATTCCCGTGTCCTGGCAGATGGGTATTTTCTCGTCCCTGGCAACGGCGATGTTTTCGGTTATGTCGTCAAATACGCTTTTTCCTGCCGCTGAAAGTTCCTGCTTTGAGCGGCATTTTATACATTCTTCCAGATCTTCCGGAAGATAGAGGTTAGCTTTTATGCAAAGCTCCCTGACTGCGTTTTCCAGCTCTGCAACGTCAATTGTTCTCATCAGCTTTATCCCTTTCTTTGCTAAAAACCATTTTTCCGTCTGAAAATACCATATCCGGCGAGGACACCACTTCCGTCAGCGGATCGCAGGAGAATACGCACAAGTCTGCGTCCTTGCCGGCTTCAATGCTTCCCACACGGTCGGAAATGCCGGCTATCTCAGCAGGTATGCAGGTTATGCTCTCCAAAGCCTCCTGCCAGCTTGCCCCTCCACGCATGGTAAGCCCTGCCGACAGCGGAAGATACTGTATGGGAACTTCCCCATGGTCGGTGCAGACCGCCGCAAGGCAGCCGCTGTCCCTGAGAATTTTCAGGTTTTTCAAGGAAATATTTGCAAGCTCCGGCTTGCAGCGGTCGGAAATTATCGGTCCTACCACCGCCTGACAGCCGCCCAGTTCCTCGGAGATAAGGTGTCCCTCAGTGCAGTGGATAAGCACCGTTTTCAGCCCGAATTCTTCCGACAGCCTGAGCGCAGTGAAGATGTCGTCCGCCCGATGGCAGTGGAAGTGGGCTTTCAGTTCCCCACGAAGCAGCGGCAGCAGGCTTTCCGACTTTATGTCGTAATCCGGCTCGTCCTCGTCTAAATCAGGGGAAGCCGCTCTTTCCTGCTGGATAAGGTATTTTTTCGCCTTGGCAAGGGTCTCCCGAATAAGAGCGGCAGTAGCCATTCTGGTGACCGGCGTTTCTTCCTTGTTCAGATAGGTCATTTTTGGGTTTTCCCCCAGTGCGAATTTCATTCCCACTTCACGGATAAGCATTTTGTCCGCTCTTTTGCCGTAAGTCTTTATGGCGGCGATATTTCCGGCAATGGCATTGGCGGAACCGGGGGAGACCACCGCCGTTGTCACTCCTGCGGCGACAGCGTCACGGAAAGTCACGTCCAGAGGGTTTATGGCGTCGATAACACGAAGCTGGGGCGTTACCGGGTCGGAGTCCTCGTTCAGGTCCTCCCCCTCCACCCCGACGCCTGAATCGGCAAGACCCAGATGGCAGTGGCAGTCCACAAAGCCGGGGAGCAAGATCCTTCCCCCCAGATCTATGTCATTTTCGGTTACGGGAGCGACTTCGCCCAGCTCTGCTATTTTTGAGCCGTCTATCCGCACGAAACCGTTTTTAATGACCGTTCTTTCCTTGTCCATGGTATGGATCTCAGCGTTGTATAAGATCATGCTCTTTCCTCGTTTCAGAATTTATTGGTAGAACCGAAGCCGCCCTCTCCCCGGTCGGTGTGGGAAAGGTCGGCAGCCTCCCGGACTTCGGGCAGCAGCGCCGGAGTCACCACCAGCTGTGCTATCCTCTCTCCGGGGGAAATGGTGTAGCTTTCGCTTCCCAGGTTGATAAGGGGGACTTTTATCTCTCCCCGGTAGTCGCTGTCCACCACGCCGACTGCGTTTGCCAGCGAAATGCCCTGCTTTACCGCCAGCGACGACCTTGCGTAGATAAGCAGCGCCGCCGGCAGTTCGCCAACGTATTCCGCCGCCAGCCCCGTGGGGATCAAAGCCCTTTCTCCGGGCTTTATCTCAATGGGGGAATCTATGCAGGCGCTCAGGTCGTGACCTGCGCTGCCGTTGGTGGCTCTTTTTGGCAAAATTGCGGTTTCTCTTAGTTTTTTAAAGTAAAGTTCCATATCTTTCAGCCTTTCTAAAGCACTCCCCGGTAGTAAAGCCCTCTTGTCAGCTTGGCGGAGGGTCTTTCGCCTTTCAGGAACAAACTGACTGTCTCCCTGACCTGAGAGGGGGTCTCCTCTGAAAACAGCAGCAGGAAGTAGTCCGCCTCTATGCTGTCCTGACGGTCTCCCAGCCAGAGGATATCGGAGTTCAGCAGTTCGGTGTAGCCCTGCTCCTTTGAGCAAGCCACCGGGAACACCCTGCCGGTGCGGTCGGTTATCTGACCTTTGCAGTGGGCGCAGTCCCCGATAGGGCAGTTCCTGCAAAGCATGAGAGGAAGCCTGCCTGCTGCGGCGACCGAAGTCTTTATATACGGGATAATGCCGTTTATCTGCGGTATTTTCAGTTCCGGGGAAAGTGTCGCCGAAGCAAGTCCCAGTTCCCCCAGCAGTTCAAGAGCGCAAGAGTTTGCCACGTTCAGACCGATCTCTCCATGCACCTCGAAGCCGTACTTTTTCAGCATTTCAATGTGGGCGTAATTTGAGGCGAACCCCTTTGAAAAGCCCTTTTCCCTCAGCTGTGAGACGGTCTGCTCCAGCTTTTTCTCATCAGTCACGAACCTTGGCAGCGAGACCCCGACCAGACTTTTGTCCGTCCGGTCAAGTTTCAAAGCCTGGTCAGCCGGAAGAATCACGCAATCCAGGCGGTCAGTTCCGTCAGCCAACGCCCCCTCCAGCTGCCGGACGGAGGAAAGCTTCAGCCTCAGCCGTCTTAGCCGTTTTTCAAGCCGACCGTGTTTTTCAGGTCTTAAAGGGGCAGAGACGGCTTTGTCCTCAAACGGCAGGACTGGGGTATTCTTTTTTATGCGCAGACAGTCCAGCTGCCGGCAGACCTCTCTGCGCAGGCTGTTCAGTTCCTTAGCGGAGACCGCCAGCCCCTGATCTATCTGGATATCTGTATTTTTCAGCTGATAAATGGTATCCCCCAGCTTTGAGAGCTGCTTTTCGCAAAACTCACGGTCTGTCGGGCGGTTTAAAGCTTTTTCAGGTATAGCCCCCACAGCATTAGCAACGCAGCCGGTATCGTCCTCAGCGGAAAGAGTCAGCGGTTTTCCGCTTTTTGCACAAAGAAAAAAAGACACCTGCGCCGACTTGCGTTCACGGCGGTAAAGCTCATGCAGCCTGGGAAGCGCCTGTGCTGCGGCGGCAACGTCCTCTTTGCGCCTGATGCCGAACATATCCCTGCGCTTGCCTGTCAGGTAGCCGTCAGTGAGACCGCTTCTTGAAAACACTGCGGTCAGCAGATCTGTACGGTAAGGTTCGCCGTCTCTGGCTTTCCGGCAGACGTCGGTAGCTGCGGCGACATACTCCGGGCGTTTCATTCTGCCCTCTATTTTCAGGGAAGCCGCTCCCATCTGGCAAAGAGCAGGGATATGTTCAGCCCCTCCCAGGTCTTTCAGGGAAAGGCAGTGATCGTTCAGACCGTTGTCAAACGGCAGTCTGCAAGGCTGGGCGCATTTTCCTCTGTTTGCGCTCCGTGAGCCTATCATTGCCGACAGATAGCACTGTCCCGAAACGCACATACAAAGCGCCCCATGCACGAACACTTCTATCTCCGCACCGTCAGCCCTGCACAGCTCCTCCAGCTGCCCAAGGTCAAGCTCTCTTGCGGCGACCACCCTTGAAAACCCCAGTTTTCGGGCAAATTCCACCCCCAGCGGCGTGTGTATCGTCATTTGGGTGGAAGCGTGCAGCTTCATTTGGGGGCAGCAGTCCCTTACCAGCTTTACTGCGGCAAGATCCTGAACTATCAGCCCGTCGACTCCCACACGGCAGGCAAAAGCGATCTCCTGCCGGAGAGCCTCAAGTTCGCTGTCGAACACGATGGTATTTATCGCCTGATAAAACTTTACCCCGTGCAGATGGCAGACTTTTACAGCTTCTTCCAGCTGCTGCGGGGTGAAATTCTTTGCTCCGCTTCTGGCGGAAAACTTTTCCGACCCTGCGTAGACCCCATCGCAGCCTGCTCTTATGGCGGCTTCAAGGGAATCAGGCCCGCCGCAGGGGGAAAGTATCTCCGTTCTCATCAGCGTTTAAACGGGCTTCTGGGGGAGCTTCCCGGAGTATCGCCGCCGGTCTGGGAGCTGCCGGAGGACGGAGTCTCGGCGGCAAGAGCCGATGACGAAGTTATCCGGCTGCTGGAGGTGATAGGCGGTCTGCCGGCGGAAGTTTCCGTTCTTCTCACCCCTGCGGACTTAGCCCTGCTCTCCTCCGCCGCTTTTGCCGCTTTCAGTTCGGCGGCTGCCTTTTCCGCCGCAGCCTTTGCAGCGGAAGCCTTTGCGGCGGCTTCTTCGGCTTTCTTCACAGCTTCTTCCGTTTCGTCCTTCTTATTGAACATTCTTCTTATCTCGACTTCTTTTTCCAGATCTGCATACTTGGCTTTCAGCGCCCGAAGCTCTTTTTGCGCCTCATCGCATTTCAGCCTTGCCTCCCCTGCGTCGTCAACGTAATCCTTTATCTGGCTGCGCAGGTCGTCGATCGTGGAAAGAGCTTTCTGCTTTTCGTCCACAGCCTCCAGAGCGGTGAGTATGGCGGCGTCTATGACGTTCATGCCTGGGGCGGCGGAGATAGCGCCTCTGATCTTTTCGTCAACGATGGAGGAGATCTTTTTTATGTAACTCTCCTGATCGTCGGTGGAAAGATTATACGGGCGGTTGAAGATCCTGACGTTCACTAAATTTTTCATCTGAACCATTCCTTTCACAGCGGTGAAACTTGTCTTGCCGTCTGCGGCAAGTTATACTTACAATTATTATAACACATTTTTTGGCGGATTAAAAGAGGGCAGAAGCGTTTTTTTCGCAAATTATGCAGTTTTTTCTCAGAAAAGCCTGAAAAGTCCCTGCAAAAGCTCTTTACTAACGCTAAAAAAAGTGGTAAAATATATTCAGATCTTATTCGTATCCTGAAAGGAAGGTTTTTATGGGAAGAAAAATATCCGCAGCCGCAATGCTCATAGCGGCGATAACTATAATGTTTCTTGTGCCGGTGGGTCTGAAAGGTCTGGAAACTCAGACTTCCGAAAAGCAGACTTCTGCCGTGACTACCACTGAAACTCCGGCGACCACCACCGCTCCCGATGTTACCACGGGCGAGCCGGAAGTTACCGCTGCGCCGGAAACTGAAACTTCCGTGACAACTGCTGAAGCTCCGGCAAAAACGACCACCACCGCTGCGGCTACAACCACCAAAAAGAAAGTTACCACCACCAAGAAGATAACTACCACTGCGGCGGCGGTGACTGCTGCAACTTCCAAAAAGACCACCACTACCACCAAAGCAACTACCACCCCCAAGCCTGCGACTACTACTACCAAGGCAAAGACCAAGCCGCAGAAGCCGTCCACGCAGCCGGTGTCGCCGTCGGGAACGCCGGTGGCAAAGCACGGGCAGCTGTCGGTCAAGGGGGCTAATATAGTTGACAAGAACGGCAAGGTCTTTCAGCTGAGGGGTATGTCTACCCACGGTCTGGGCTGGTTCCCGGAAGCCGTCTCAAAGGAGAGCTTCAAGGTGCTTAGGGACGACTGGGGCTGCAACGCCGTAAGGCTTGCCATGTACATCGAGGAAAGCTGGGGCGGCAGCGAATCACTTTACCTTGCCCAGCCTGAAAGAAATACCGAACTCGTTGACAACGGCGTAAACTACTGCATAGACCTGGGAATGTACGTTGTCATAGACTGGCACATACTCAACCCCGGCGACCCCATGACCCACGTTGAGGACGCAAAGAAGTTTTTTGGCAGCATGGCGAAAAAATACGCCTCTTACCCTAATATCATCTACGAGATATGCAACGAGCCGAACAGCGGTCCTGACTGGCAGAGGGTCAAGAGCTATGCGGAACAGGTCATACCGGTCATACGCCAGTACGACAAGGACGCTGTGATCATCTGCGGAACGCCTACCTGGAGCCAGGATATAGACCAGGCTGAAAGAAACCGTCTTTCTGACACAAATACAGTTTATGCGTTCCACTTCTATGCGGCGACCCATTCGGGACTGAAAAGCAGGGTCATAGACTGCTATGACAAAGGTTTGCCTATACTCGTTTCGGAGTTCGGCACCTGCGACGCTTCCGGCAACAGCAACTTCAATGCCGGCGAGACCAATTCCTGGTTTGATTTGCTTGACCAGCGCAATATCGGCTATTTCAACTGGTCGTTCTGCAACAAGGGAGAGACCGCTTCCGCCTTTACACCCGGAACGAATATGAGCTCTGTCAGCGCAGGAACAGGTCAGCTTACCGACAGCGGAAAGCTGGTCAGGGAACATATGCGCAAAAGAGCAGGACTTTCCTGAGCAGATCCTGAAAGGAGAAGAACATTTTTTGAAAATAGATAAAACGACTACCAAAAGACTGATGTTTCTTATAGTCTTTGCAGCGGTGGTCACCGCCGTGGTAAGAAATCTTGATAAGGCGGTGGCGGCGGCAGGATATGTGCTGGGACTGCTCTTTCCGCTGGTGCTGGGAGGAGCAATAGCCTTCGTGCTGAACGTTCCCCTGTGCTTTATCGAAAGGCATATGTTCAAAAAGGATGGCAAGGTAGCTTCCAAGCTGAAACGCCCGGTGAGCATTAC
>CANRLY010000086.1 GCA_947631585.1 uncultured Clostridia bacterium | reverse complement strand
GAAGAAGAAGCACCAAGTGGGGGTGAATGTCAGCGGCTGCTGGATGACCGCTTTCATTTCTTCCGGAATATTTCCTTTTTCGTCTACGAAAATTTTCGGCTGGGTCCGCTTGCAGCAGTACATCAGCTCCACATCGTCAAATTCGTATTCTGATTTTGGCGCAAGCTCTTTCTTTAAAATTTCCACCGCACCTTCAAAAGAAATAATTTTGTCCAAATTTTCGGACTCTTTGATCCTATCATTACCTGACAGACCAATATCTATCGGCTTTTCTAAGTCGTCTGTATAAGTTGCCTCAAAACTAGTGTGACAATAAAAAGTTGACGTGCTGTTATTGCTTATATAAAGCGGCGAATCATAATCTTCAAAGGCTATCCCTTTGTAAAGTTCTGCCAAATTTACCTGGATAAAATCGGTATTTTGCTCCTTGTCATGGCAAACAAAAACGTCTCGTGTCTCAAAGGTAAAATCATTGTACATATTTTTTCCCACTTCTTCTATCCACTCTTTGGCATTTTTTGCTATTTCAGAAGCTTTTATCTTTTTGCCGTCAACTTCCACTTCGCCGTCATCGCCGTTCTGGAGCTGAACAACCGCCGTAATGTTGTGATGTTCGCTGTTTTCGGAGTCGGACTTTTCATAATCTGCATACAGGTACAGATGGTACTTTCTCAGGCTTTGGTCAGCTCCATAATAGCCAAGCATATTGCCATCTTCCACATATTGTATTGCAGAATTTATATCCAAATCAAATTTTTGGCAATTGCCCTCGTTGTAGTCATCGCCGTAGAAAAGCTTAAAAATCCGCTGCGCATCAGCTTCAAATTCCTTGTCGATCTTTCTGGAAGTCATGTCGATGGTGACCTTGTATATACCGTCGTACCGAGGAATTGCGACCTTTTCCGGCAGAGAAAATGCGCCGAAGTCCTTGCCCAGCAGTTCCTCAATGCCGTCATACGCCTGAGAGACCGGGCTAAGGGCCACTTTTTTGGTCGATTGGGTTTTGGTAGAATTATCCTGGAACCGGCAGGAGGTGAAAATGAGAGCAAGTGGCAGAAGTGCGCAAATTATTTTTTTCATGGTAATCAACTCCTCGTGAAATTGCTTTTTATTATAACACTTTTGAGGAAGTCCAAGTGTAACGGATTTAACAGAATGTTTTTGAAATGTTTGCTTGTTAGTTACAATTGGGCGCGGTCGGGTCACTGCTGCTGTGCGTATGATGCCGCAGAACCTGCGGTTACATTATGGGTCGGGTTTCGCAGAGCCTACGGTTGCTTATTGTTAGCACGCTCTCCGACAAGCCAGCGTCTGCTTTTTCCATTTGCAATAGGCACGCTCCCGCTTTTGCGGTTGACAATAGCCTGTCGATTGGGTATAATGTATCTGAAAGCTGCGCCTGCGCCTCAAGTGAGACAATGACGCAAACTCTGCCGCTAATCTAAGGAGGTTATTTTAGTGAGATCTTTGAAAAATTTTCTTAAACGCACCCTGGCGCTGACCGCTGCGGCTGTGTGTTTATGCTCGACTGCCTGCTCAGGTAAGGAGAACGGAAAGGACGCTAAGGTGAATGATGTTAAAAAGGATATGACTGCCGCCGAATACGCCAAGGATATGGGGATCGGCATAAACCTCGGCAATACTATGGAGGCTTATAAGGCGGACGGCTGCGAACAGATCACCTATGAGTGGATACCCAAGGCAGGTACTTCCCCCACCGATTACGAAAAATGCTGGGGCGCAGTGGAAACTACTCAGGAAGTTATCGACGGTATGAAAGCGGCAGGCTTCAATACTGTGAGAATACCGGTTTTCTGGGGAAATATGATGGAAAACGACGGCAGCTGGACTATTAATAAGGACTATATGAAACGTGTCCAGGAAATCGTTGACTACTGTATGAAAGCTGACGTTTACGCTGTTGTAAATATCCACCACTTCGATGAGTTCATAATCAGAAGGCATACCACCAAGGAGTGCGAGGAAATTTTCAGTAACCTTTGGACTCAGATCGCTGAGAATTTTAAAGACTATTCCTATAAACTGGTGTTCGAGGGGTATAACGAGTACCTGGGCGGAAGCAGATTCGATGAAAACGGCGAACTTAAAGACCTTCCCGAAAGCGAAGGCTTCGATTTAACTAACCGCTTGAACCAGACTTTCGTCGATGCGGTGAGAAAGACCGGCGGCAATAACGCCCAGCGGCTGCTGATAGTCTCCGGCTATAATACCAATATCGACCGCACCACTAAGCCCGACTTTAAAATGCCTTCCGACTCCGCTGAGGATAAATTGATGGTGTCGGTGCATTATATTGATAATATGTGCTACTGGACTAATAATATCGGCGGTCAGGATTGGCTGGACTACAGCAAGGACCAGTGCGAACTGCTCAAAGCCGCCTTTACCGATAAGGGAATACCTGTGTTTGTGGGCGAATGTTCCGCTAAGTATGAAAGCGAACGCATGGCTTCCGACGCCGGCGGAAAGACCTCCGCAGAGTGCCTCTCCACCATTATGACCATGTGCGCCGACTACGGCTTCGTTCCTGTCATCTGGGACACCAACGACAATATGTATTCCAGAACTGAAATGAAGATCAAGGACGACTCCGAACAGCAGGTCGTTACCGAGACTGCAAAAAAGATAAAGAATAAGTAAAGATGTGAAATTTATGCCGAAATTTTTTGTGAACGAAAGACCCGACGCTGAGACGGTGCTTATCGGGGAAAATGCCCGACATATCGGCAGGTCGCTGAGAATGAGAGCAGGCGAGGAACTTACCCTCTGCTATCAGGGTACCGACTACTTTGGCGTGATAAAAGGGTTCACGGCTGATACGGTCACCTGTGAGATAAGGTACAGCGCACCGTCTGAAAGCGAACCCAGCCTGTATCTTACGCTGTTTCAGGCTGTTCCAAAAGGTGATAAGCTGGAGTTTGTGGTGCAGAAAGCGGTGGAACTGGGAGCAAGCAGGATAGTTCCCGTGCTGACCGCCAGATGTGTCAGCAGACCTTCCCCCAGTGATTTTGAGAAAAAACGGCAGCGACTGCAAAAAATAGCAGAACAAGCCGCCAAACAAAGCGGCAGGGGAATTATCCCCGAAATTTCGGGAATAGTAACAATTGAACAGGCAGCGGAGCAGCTGTCAGCCTGCCAATGTCCGGTCATCTGCTACGAAAAGGGCGGAGAGCCGATGGATAAAACAGGCATTGAAAAAGCTTCCACAGCCGGACTTTTGGTCGGGAGCGAAGGCGGATTCGAGCCGCAGGAGGTGGAGCTTTGTATTTCAAAAGGCGCAAAGGCTGTCTCCCTGGGCAAAAGGATACTCCGCTGCGAGACCGCTCCGGTGGCTGCTCTGAGCATTATGATGCACCTTTCAGGAAATATGTGAGCCGCTGTTTTCAAGAATTTTAAGATTTTTTGTAAAAATACTTGAAATCTTTTTGCAGGTATGATATAATTAATTGAAATACTACAGTTAAAGGAGTTGTTTACTATGGCCAAGGGCTGGAAGATCTTTGCCGGACTGGCTGCCGCAGGCGCAGCTGTTGCCGCTGTTTTCGCTTTCAAGAAGCGTAAAGAGATGGAAGATTATGATTATGAGGAACTTGACGAGGAGCTGGACGACTGCTGCTGCGATTGCTGCGCAGACGAGGCTTGCGAGGCTGAAGCTGCTGTTGAAAAAGAAGCAGAAGCAGACGCCGAGGCAGTTGAGACTACAGACGATGTAGAGGCTGACCTTGATAAAGTCGAAGAACCCGTTGAGGATACCGATAAGTAATAGTCGAAAAGTCCCCATAACAGGCAAAACAAAGCCGCCGGAGCTGCCGGCGGTTTTTTGTTTTGCGTTAGTAAGTTGGTCAGTTAGTCGGTTATTTGTCCGAGGGGGAGATATACTCTACCGGGTCTATCCACTGACCGTTCTGCTGTAAGGCAAAGTGCAGATGGGGTTCCATGGCGGTCTCCGCTTCGGCGGAACTTCCCACTGCTCCGATAACGTCACCGGCGTCCACCTTGTCGCCGACTTTCACCGCCATCGCCTGAGCAAGGTTGTAATAGTACCCGGTCACGCCCTTGCCGTGGTCGATCTTGATATAATAACCCCACATGGGGTCCTGACCGGCATCGGTGACAGTGCCCAGGTCAACGCCGTCATGAGTTTTCCAGACGTTCAGCGTTTCCGACTTGACCAGATCGCCGTTGCTGAAAGGCTGGAGTATCCTGTCTCCGGCAACAGGCATGAATCTGGGCTGGACTTCAACAGCGGTCTGAACGCTTTCCTCCAGTCCGGAAGTAACGCTTCCCGGCGACTGCTCCTCCTGCTGGTCGGTGACCTTCGGCGGCAGGACAGACGGGCTGTCCGGCGGCAGAGTCTGGGGAGTTCCCCCTGCCTGCAAAACAGAACTGCTGTCCGGCGGAGCGAAGTTCACTTCGCTGCTGATATCCTTTACGGCTCTGTTGTAAGCCAGATATCCGGCTGCTCCCACCACGACAGCGCAGCCTGCAACCGCCATGTAAACGCCTTTTCCTTTGAAAAATGCAGCCGCTTTTTTAAGATCCGGTTTTTTCATAAATACATTCCTTTCTGAAACTCTGTAACTGTTAAACTTTCAGTGAGCGTAATTTTCTCTACTGCTATAGGTATTTTTAACAGTGCAGCCGTTGTTTATACAGAAGAAATGTAAAAAATTACAAAAAAGCTCCGGCGACTTGTCACATTCGCCGGAGCTGTCTTATATTTTCAGAAAATATACTATTAATAATAGTTGTTTTTGCGCCTGATGAAGAAGAACACCAGGAAAGCCACCACTGCCACTATGACCACGGCAATAACGATTATCAGCGGATTGAAGCCGCCGCTCTTGGCTTCCTTTTTGGCGGGAGCGGAACTGTCCTCAGTCTTGGTACCCTGTATCTTGATCTTTCCGTCGGATTCGTTCATCGGCTTTGCGGTGTCGTTGTAACCGTCCAGATTGCCCATCGTAGAGCCGTCCGGCTTGGTGATAACGATGTTGTCTATTCTCATCACGTCCCCTTTGTAGGCTTTGAGCAGGGGGAGTTCAATGATTATCTTGGTTGAAGAGGAATCCGGCAGAACAGAAGCGAAGCCGGTGGTGTAGTAGTCGATGTTTTCTCTTGTGATGGTATCGACTTTCAGGTTTATGGCGTTTCTGGAAAGTATCTCGTACTCATCGTTTGCCGAGTAGATGTAAACGCCGCTTCCCATAAGGATATCGGCTACGTCCTCGTTGAAAAGGTATTTCAGGGTCATAGTGCAGCCGTCAAAGTTTTTCAGCCCGAAGTCGGAAGCGTTCATTTCCATGCCCATTTTAACATATTCAGCGTCCTCGTTTGCTGCGTCGGGGTAAATAAGATTGCCGTCGTCGTCTTTCTGGCTGGAAGCGAAGGAGGGGTATTTTCCCTCCAGGTCAGAGGGCATATTTACGCTGACGTTAAGAGTTGCGCCCTGGTACTGACCGGAATTTGTGGTAGTAAGGTTTATGCCTGCGATGGAAGCGTCCGGAGTGAGTTTGACATACTTGTTCCAGTCGCTCATATCAAACGAAATGGTAGGTTCGTCTCCGCCTGAGCTGCTTGCTGCGGAGTCCTCAGCCGGCTTTTTGTCCTCGGCAGGTTTTTTATCCTCAGCGGCTGCCGGTTTCTTGTCGCCTGCGGAAGCGTAGGTGATGTAGGCTTTGTGTACCACGGTGTCCTGGGTGGTAACGCCCACATGGTAAGCCTTCAGACATTCCCAGGAGGAATCGTTGTTGTCGATGAAAGCCTTTTTGATGTCGGCATAGGTAAAGGTCGCAACGCCGTCCTTGTCGGTGGAGGGTTTGACCTGCGCCCAGACCTCCTTATCGCAGCCGGGTATAGACGGGTCGTTCCAGCTCTGGAGAATGAACTCCACCGGGTCGCCGGTGTATTCGACCACAACAGTGCAGCCCTCTTTGAAAATAGACGGGTCAAGGTCGTTCCCCTGGACGGTTATAGCCTGACCCCAGTCCTTGTCCGCCTGGACGTCCTTGTCGGTCAAGATGATGTCGTCCTCAGCCGCCGCCTGAAGAGGCAGCACAGCCAGTGCAGCTGCTGCGGCAAAGACTATTGAAAACAGCTTAGATAGCCTCATTTTTACATTTCCCTCCTGAAAAAATACTTCAGCGCACCGCCGCAAAAAAGCAAGTTCGCCGGTCTTTATTGATACACAATAATTATACACCAAAATATTATACTTGTCAAGAAAATTTGAAAGCAAGCTTATCATTCACCTTTTTCGTAGCTGTTTCTGAGTTTTTCAAGAGCTTTTTTCTCGATTCGTGAGACGTAAGAGCGGGAGATCCCCAGTTTTCTGGCAACTTCCCTTTGGGTAAGAGGGGGCTTGTTGTACAGACCGTACCGCAGGGTGATTATCTGAGCTTCTCTTTTATCCAGGGAAGCCGCCACGAACTTGTACAGCTGTTCCGAGCTTATGAGCAGTTCGATCCTGTCCGGGACGTTCTCATCATCAGCAACAATGTCCATAAGCGTGAGCTGGTTGCCGTCCTTGTCGGTGTCGATAGGGCTGTCAAAGTAGAGTTCGCCGGCGTTTTTCTTAGCCGCCCGGAAGTACATAAGTATTTCGTTTTCTACGCATTTGCTGGCATATGTAGCGAAGCGGTTGCCTTTGGTGTAGTCAAAAGTGGAGGCAGCTTTTATCAGACCGATAGTTCCGATAGAGATAAGGTCGTCGGGGTCGTGGTTAGCGGAGTAATATTTTTTGATGATGTGCGCCACAAGCCGCAGGTTATGCCGGATAAGCTTTTCCCGTGCGGACTTATCCCCCTGAGCCATTTTTTCAAAACATTCCCTTTCTTCTCTGGCGGACAGCGGCTTCGGGAAAGCCCCTTGTTTTTCAAAGTGCAGCGCAAAGAACAGCAGGTTGCCCAGTATGAAGTCGATGATCTTGTATATCATTTGCTCACAGCCTTTCGATTTAGTCTCACTGATATTGTATGTTTCCGTACTTGCCGCCTAGCACCTGAGCTTCTCAGAAAAACCTGCGGTCTTGCTTGCCCACCTTCGGTGGGGCAAGAACCCGGGGCGGCTTTGCCGCCCCGGTCAGCTGCGCCAGCGGCGCAGCTTCAAGACCGCAGGTCTCCGGTGGAGCGGAAATTCCCGAAAAAAGCGACAACCCCACCACCCCGGGCGGCTTCGCCGCCCGGAATCCCACAATCCCGAAATTCCCGAAAAATCAGAACCACCGGTGCTGCAAGCCCGAAATTAAACCGCTGCGGTCTTGCTTGCCCACCTTCGGTGGGGCAAGACATGGGGCGGCTTCGCCGCCCCGGACAGCTGCGCCGGCGGCGCAGCTTCAAGACCGCAGACCTCCGGGAGAGCGGAAGTTTCCGAAAAAGCAGCAGCCCCACCCGGGCGGCGAAGCCGCCCGAAATCCACAAACCCGAAGTTCCTGAAAAAAGCGACAACCCAACCCGGTGCTGCAAATCCGAAATTCAAAAAACCATGCGGTCTTGCTTGCCCCACCGAAGGTGGGCAAGGATCCGGGGCGGCTTCGCCGCCCCGGACAGCTGCGCCGTTGGCGCAGCTTCAAGACCGCAGACCTCCGGGAGAGCGGAAGTTTCCGAAAAAGCAGCAGCCCCACCCACGGGCGGCTTCGCCGCCCGGAATCCCACAAACCCGAAGTTCCCGAAAAATCAGAACCACCGGTGCTGCAAGCCCGAAATTAAACCGCTGCGGTCTTGCTTGCCCACCTTCGGTGGGGCAAGAACCCGGGGCGGCTTTGCCGCCCCGGTCAGCTGCGCCAGCGG
>CANRLY010000085.1 GCA_947631585.1 uncultured Clostridia bacterium | reverse complement strand
ACTACCGGCGAACCGATCGTAACTGACGTTACCTGATTACCCAAGCGAACTAAAAAACATCTGCGAGCGGCGTTAATGCCGCTTGCTGAAAAAATCCCCTTAATTAACTTTAAGAGGATTTTTTGAGCAGGGGTGCGGGATCAAGGGTGCGGCGATCTCTATGTGGGGGTCAGGTACTGGTTTCGGACTTTGCAGCAGGGGGCAGGCGTTTCTTGTAAGGGCTTGGGCTTTCTGCGTGGGGTCAGGCGCTTTATGTGATGATGGCTTGGCGTTTCCTGCGGAGATTGGGGTTTGGATATTTTCGGTTTTCAGGCTCTTGATAGTGTAAAGGCTTTGGGCTTGTCTTGCTTTTTAGGCAGAAAAAAAGCCTTCCCTACATGGAAAGGCTGAGGGGTTATTCCTTACTGGATAAATCCGGCGAAGCGGAGGTAGAGGTCGCCCAGGTAGTTACCGAAGAAAGCGGAGACGGCTATTCCCAGTGAGAGGTAAGGTCCGAAGGCGAATTTTGAGCTGCCGGTCTTATGTTTAAGTATCATTCCGGCGACCGAACCGGTTATCATTCCCACGAAAGCGGCGACTAGCACGCATTTTGTACCGAGGAAAAGTCCGGCGGCGCACATAAGGTAAGTATCGCCTCTGCCCATGGCTTTTCCGCCTGAGAAAAGTTCGATAAGCAGAAACGGGACTGACACCACGAAAGCCCCGATGAGCGCAGATTTCAGGCTGACGTTATCAAGCGGTCTGGGAGCAAGTAGGTTCCAGGCAAGTTTGAAAGCGCCGAGCAGTCCTATAAATATCACCACGGGGGTGGAGATGAGCTGGGTATCCCAGTCCATGAAGAAAACCACCACCAGCGCAGCCAGCAGCAGGCAGCAGAGTATTCCCATAAGGGCTTGCCGGGTGAAGTCGTACTTCAAGAATGCCAGCAGGAAAAGCACGCCGGTAAGGGCTTCCACCACGGTATATCTTGGTGAGATAGGGGCTTTACAGTTACGGCACTTACCTCTGAGCAGACACCAGCTGAGTATTGGGACAAGGTCACGTTTTTTGATCTTTTCGCCGCAGGTCATACAGTGAGATGCGCCTTTGACGATAGATTCTTCTTTAGGCAGCCGGTATATACAGACGTTCAAGAAGCTGCCGATGACTATTCCGAAAGAGAATATCATCAGATAGACTAGGATATATGACAAGATCAGCATTGCAGATCCCTCCCGATTTAAATTCTTATACTATTTTAGCACAGTTTGACGAGTTTTACAAGAGGTTTAAACAAGCCGTTTCCGTCAGGGGCGGCTGTTCCGATAAATTTTTTATAAAAAGGCAGGTAGAACGGTATGAAAAATGTACCTATAGGTCAGTATCTTATTGAAAAAGGGCTTATTACCGAAGAACAGTTACAGGACGTTCTTGCCAAGAAGAAAGAGGACAAGAACAAGCTGTTTGGTGAGATAGTTGTCGATCTGGGATACGTTTCCGACATTGAGTTTGCAAAGTGTCTGGCAGACAGGCTGAACGTTCAGTTCATTGATCTGGCTGAGACGGAGCTGAAAGCCGACATAGTGAACAAGATACCGGAAGCGGTCGCAAAGAAGTACAATCTGATCGCAGTTTCGCTTATGGGAAAGAGGCTGACGGTCGCCACCAATGACCCGGTAAACTTTTATGTATTTGAGGACATAAGGGTAATTACCGGCTGCACGCCTGTGCCTGTTATGGCGACAAAGGCTGCAATTACCAAAGCGATAGGAAAGATGTATTCCGAAGGAAATATGTCCACTGTTGCCGAGGAAGTCAAGAAAGAGATGGAGAGCGGCGACGGCGAAGAGGAGATAGACTTCTCTGCGGACAGGATAGAGAATGCGCCTGTTGTTAAGCTGGCTACTCAGATAGTTGAAAACTCTTTCCGTATGGACGCAACGGACATTCATATAGAGCCGTTCAAGAATTACACGCAGATAAGGGTCAGGGTAAACGGAGACCTGGTAAAGCTGATGGAAGTTTCCAGCAACGTACACAACTCGCTTGTCACACGTTACAAGATCATCAGCGGCATGAACATTGCCGAAAAGAGGATACCTCAGGACGGACGTTTTTCCCAGGACGTTGACGGAGTCCATCTGGACGTCCGTGTATCCAATCTGCCGGTAGTTCACGGTGAGAAGGTGGTTATCCGTATACTTGCCACCGGCGACGTTGGAGTAAGGAAGATAACCGACCTTGGTATGAACGATTACAACTACAAGATGTTTGAGTCTTGTCTTAAAGTTCCGCAGGGGGTACTGCTGGTAACTGGACCTACCGGTTCAGGTAAGACTACCACGCTTTACGCTGCTTTAGGTGAGCTTGCGAAGCCGAACGTGAACGTTATCACGGTTGAGGACCCTGTGGAAAAAGCCATAGAAGGAGTTAACCAGTGTCAGGTAAACGCCAAAGCGGGCATGACCTTTGCGGCGGCGCTGAGGTCTATACTTCGTCAGGACCCTGACATAGTAATGATAGGAGAGATGCGTGACCAGGAGACTTCCGAGATCGCCATAAGGGCGGCTATCACGGGACACTTGGTATTATCCACGCTTCACACCAACGATGCGGCTTCGACCATTACCCGTCTGGTGGACATGGGAGTTGCGCCGTACATGGTAGCAACTTCGCTGATAGGGGTAGTTGCGCAGCGACTTGTAAAGAAGCTTTGTCCTGCCTGCAAGAAGAAGAGGCTTTCCACTCCCGAAGAGAACGAATTGATGGGCATTGACAAGAATGTGCCCATTGAAGTTTACGATGCGGTAGGCTGCAAGGAATGTTCCGACACAGGTTACCGGGGCAGAACTGCCATTCACGAGATACTGCTTGCTACCAACGAGATGTCGTCGATCATTGCCAAGGGTGCAAAATCCGACGAGATCGCAGAGCTTGCCAGAAAGCAGGGCACGAAGCTTTTGCGTGACAACGTTTCGGATCTGGTCCAGCAGGGAGTCTCCACCATGGACGAGTTGGTCCGTGTTTCTTACGCTGTCTGACAGTTCGGTTTACTTACCTTTGCTGCTGTTCTTCGCTGATGCGGCGCTCGCACCGCTGCGAAGCAGCGGTTACAAGGCTGCCGGCGGCAGCCTTGGCTGCGCCGAAGGCGCAGCGGCGAGCGCCGCACCCCGGTGCGGCAGCGGAGCGACGAGGAAAAAACTGATCCCCATGGTCGGGGAAGATATAAAATACAATAACAGGAGGACACTAATATGGTTGATATTGACAAGATACTGGACGAATCCAGAGCGCTGGGTTGTTCCGACCTTCACTTCACGGTGGGAATACCGCCGATAGTAAGGCAGGGCGGAAGCCTGAGAAAGCTCTCCGCTTACAGCGATATGTCTGAGATAGACATTCTGAGGATCTGCGAACAGATGTGTAACGAAAAACAGCAGCAGAGCATAAAAGACCACATCGACACCGACTTTACGTTTGTTACAAAGAGAGGTTTCAGGCACAGGGTCAACGTTTACCGCCAGAGGGGCAACACCGCTATCGCTATCCGTCTGCTGAGAAACGATATCCCTACCCTTACCGACCTGAATCTTCCGCCGGTGCTTGCGGAGTTCGCTATGAGACCCAGAGGACTTGTGCTTGTTACCGGTCCTACCGGTTCCGGTAAGTCCACCACTCTGGCTGCAATGATCGACCATGTTAATGTAAACAAGTCGGCGCACATTATTACTATCGAAGACCCTATCGAGTATATGCACGGTCACAAACGTTCAATGATAAATCAGCGTGAAGTGGGACAGGACGTTCCCGGCTTCTCGATGGCGCTGAGGGCGGCTCTTCGTGAGGACCCGGATATTATCCTGGTTGGTGAGATGCGTGACTTCGAGACTATCGAAGCTGCGGTGACCGCCGCTGAAACCGGACACCTTGTAATGAGCACGCTTCACACCACTGACGCCGCTTCCACCATCGACCGTATCATAGACGTGTTCCCGGCGCATCAGCAGCACCAGATCAGAACTCAGCTTTCGTCTGTTCTGGTAGGAATCTGCACCCAGACCCTTTGCCCGACTCTGGATTCTTCAAACCGTGTGGCTTGCTGCGAAATACTCAACGCCACCGACTCCATCAAGGCGATGATAAGAGACGACAAGGTACACCTTATCGGTTCGGCAATGCAGACCGGTAAACAGTACGGAATGCAGACCCTCGACCAGGAACTTGCAAGGCTGGTAAAGAACAAGATAATCTCCATGGACACCGCTCTCGACAAGTGCCTGAGCGTTCAGGAACTTAAGAGATTTATCGCAATGGCTTGATAATTCGCAAAATAAAACCGGCGTTTCTCGAAAAATTGAGAAACGCCGGTGTTTTTCTGTTGGGGAAAACCTTTCTGAAGAAAGGTTTTCCCCTCTTCCGTAGGAAGAATTACCCCTTTCCAAAGACTTTTATATTGTTTTTGGCGAGGGGTAATTTCTTTTAATAAAACAGTGATAAGTTGTGCATTTTGCATATTATATCAGGGCAATTACCCCTCGTCAAAAAATACGAAAGTTTTAGTGAGAAAGTTTGGGGGAGAACCTTTTTCAAAAAGGTCTCCCCCAAACAGCAGAGCAGATATAGTAAACAACTTACGATTTATTATCAACGCAAAAGTTAATTTCAACCGTTGAGCCTTGCCTCAAGAGCGTCAAGCTGTGCTTTTATCTCAGCAGGGAGCTTGTCGCCAAACTGCTTGTAGAACTCTCTCAGTTCTGCAACTTCAGCAAGCCACAGATCCTTGTCCACATCGAGCAGCTTGTTCATTGTTTCGCTGGTGATCTCGTCCTCGATACCGGTAAGGTCGATATCCTCCGGCTTGGGCAGGTAGCCGATGGCAGTTTCCTGAGCGTCAACAGTACCCTCGCAGCGTTTGATTATCCAGTCAAGGACTCTCATATTATCGCCAAAGCCGGGCCACATGAAGTTGCCGTTCTCGTCTTTTTTGAACCAGTTTACGTTAAAGATCTTGGGAGCTTTATCTCCGAGGATCTTGCCCATTTCTATCCAGTGAGCCCAGTAGTCGCCCATATGGTAGCCGCAGAAAGGCTTCATCGCCATGGGGTCGTGTCTCAGAACGCCCACAGCTCCGGCAGCGGCAGCGGTAGTTTCAGAAGAAACAGCCGAACCGATGAATGTGCCGTGTTCCCAATCGAACGCCTGATATACCAGCGGAGTGGTCTTTTCACGTCTGCCGCCGAAGATCATAGCGGAGATAGGCACGCCTTCCGGGTTGTTGAACTCAGGGGAGATGCAGGGGCAGTTTTCCGCAGGAGCGGTAAATCTGGAGTTGGGGTGAGCAAGCTTATTGCCCTCGGCAACATACTCAGGTCCGTTTACAACTGCGCCTTTCCACTCGGTAGCGTTCACAGGCGGGTTCTTATCAAGGCCTTCCCACCAAACGGTCATATTGTCGTTATTTATAGCAACGTTTGTGAAGATAGCGTTCTTCTTGGTGGAAGCAAGTGCGTTAAAGTTAGACTTAGCGTTAGTTCCCGGAGCAACGCCGAAGAAGCCGTTTTCGGGGTTGATAGCGTAAAGTCTGCCGTCCTTGCCGGGTTTGAGCCAGGCGATATCGTCGCCCACCGTCCAGACCTTATAGCCTTTTTCGGTATAGCAGGCAGGGGGGATAAGCATTGCAAGGTTAGTTTTTCCGCAGGCTGACGGGAAAGCGGCGGTGATATACTTAACTTCTCCGTCCGGCTTCTCTACGCCGAGGATAAGCATATGTTCAGCCATCCAGCCCTCGTTTCTTCCCTGGAAAGAAGCTATTCTCAGTGCGAAGCATTTTTTGCCCAGCAGAACGTTTCCGCCGTAAGCTGAATTTATAGACCAGATAGCGTTATCTTCCGGGAACTGGACGATATATCTGTTCTCCGGGTCAACGTCAGCCTTTGAGTGGAGACCTCTTACGAAGTCGTCAGACTCATCTCCCAGGTTCTCGAAAGCCTTTGCGCCCATTCTTGTCATTATATCCATATTCAGCACAACGTAGATAGAGTCGGTCACTTCAACTCCCACCTTAGCGAGAGGAGAGCCGATAGGTCCCATAGAATAGGGGATAACGTACATTGTTCTGCCTTTCATAACGCCGTCGTACATAGGAGTGAGTTTAGCGTACATCTCCTCCGGGTCGCACCAGTTGTTGGTAGGACCGGCGTCCTCTTTTTTCTTTGTGCAGATGAAAGTTCTGTCCTCAACTCTTGCAACATCGTTAGGAAGCGTCCTATGGTAAAGGCAGCCGGGAAGTTCCTCCTGATTCAGGCGGATCATTTCGCCTGTGGAGACCGCTTCATCTCTGAGAGCGTCGAGCTGTTCGTCGCTGCCGTCTATCCAGACGACCTTGTCCGGCTTGGTGAGAGCGATCATTTCGTCCACCCAAGCGTTCACGTTAGGGTTTTTTGTAAGACTTGCCATAATATAACCTATCCTTTCCTTGCAGGCATCGAAGCGGCAGAGACCGTAAAGTCCGACACGAGCAAACAAATTTTATCAATAAATTATTTCAGGATAAAAATTATCCTGACAGCATTTTAATTATATAACAGCCGGCAGGATATGTCAAGAGAGTATTTGTAAACGATTCTCGCAAAAAATGAAAGTCGGCGGAGTTTTTAATGCAAAAAGGCGTCTCCCGTGCGGAAACGCCTTTGTTTTCATTCAACTGAGATTATATAGTAGTAGACCGGCTGACCGCCGTTTATCAGGTTTATCTCCAGGCTGGAAAATTTATTCTGAAGCTGATCCACCAGCGCTTCCGCCGCCTGGTCGGTCACGTCAGAGCCGTAGATGACCGTCACGAAAGAGCTGTCCCCACGGACAAGCTTTTTGGTGAGCTTATACGCCGCTTTGGAGACGTCCTTTTCCACGAAAGAGAGTTTTCCGTTATCCAGAGCAAGTATTTCGCCCTCCTTGATAGCGTGACCCTCGTACTCGCTGTCTCTTGCGGCAAAGGTCACCTGACCGGTGGAGACCTGTTCAAAAGCCTTAGTCATTTCCACACGGTTGGTATTGAAGTCCGCCTCCGGGTCGAAAGCCAGCATTGCAGCCATTCCCTGGGGGATAGTTCTTGTTTGCAGGACGCAGACTTTTCTGTCAGAAAGTCTCACTGCCTGTTCCGCAGCCATGATTATATTTTTATTATTTGGCAGCACGAACACCGTTTCAGCCGGGCAGGCGCAGATAGCCGCCAGTATATCCTCTGTGGAGGGATTCATGGTCTGACCGCCTTTTACCACGCAGTCAACCCCGATATCGGCGAACACCGAACCTATGCCGTTTCCGGCTGCCACCGCCACAAAGCCGTACTGTTTTTCCGGTGGGACGGGGGTAAATTCCTGAGTTGCCTGTTTACGTCTCTGTTCATGCTGCAAGCGCATATTTTCGATCTTTGGCAGGTTGATATAGCCAAATTCCAGACCTTTTTCTATAGCTTTTCCGGGGTTGTTGGTATGGACGTGGACTTTGATTATCTCGTCGTCGTCCACCACCACAACGCAGTCGCCGATAGTTTCCAGGTAAGCCCTGAGCTTGGAGGGGTCCTCCGAGTCCTCGCTTTTGGTGATGAGCATTTCGGTGCAATAGCCGTAGGTTATCTCGTCGTCAAACTGTCCCACCACGGAAGAAAAGCTCTCCACGGTGACGGCAGGTCTGTCGGCGGTCTTATTTTCAGAGGGAATTATCTCACCTGTGCGGAAAGTAGTGAGCATGGCGTTGAAGATGATAGTCAGACCCTTGCCGCCGGCGTCCACCACGCCTGCTTTTTTAAGAGCTTCCAGCTGGTCGGGGGTCTTTGCCAGAGCTTCCTCTGCCGCATCGCAGACCGCAGCC
>CANRLY010000084.1 GCA_947631585.1 uncultured Clostridia bacterium | reverse complement strand
ACCCCTAGCAACTCCGTTGCTTTTCCCCCTCCCCAATGGGGAGGGGGAGTTGGCTGTCACAACAACATAAAGGCGAATCGGTGCGCCCTACGATTTGAAATTAGCCCCACTCCTTAACGGCTAACGCCGTCATGCTGCTTGCAACATTCCCCTCCTCCAAGACTGGGGAGGGGGAGTATACGGCGGCTTCGCCGCCGAATCTTGCTTCTTGCCTCTAGTTCTCTTGTTTCTAGCAGGGGAGGGGTGGCGACAATGTCGTCGGTGCGGCGGCTTCTAACTTCTAACATCTAACCTCTTACTTCTAGGTTGGGGAATCTTGCTTCTTGCCTCTAGTTCTCTTGCTTCTAACAGGTGGGGGATCTTGCTTCTTGCTTCTAGTTCTCTTGCTTCTAGTAGGGTTTGCCGTCGGTTGACTTTTTTGCGATGGCGTGGTACAATATAACCACACATATACTGCCGCTGCGCCGGTTCTTCCCCCTTTAACTGCGGCGGCACCGATCTTCTCTATTGATCTCAGGAGGTTACTATGGAGGAAAATACTGAAAAACTCAGGAACAGAGGCTACCGCTCCAGCAGAGTGCCGTGGGAACTGCTGTTCGTGCTGGCGAGAGTTGGGATTTTTTTGCTTGCCGACCTGTTCGCCACCTTTGCAGGGATATTCCTCTGCTCAGGCTTGTCCTCTTTGCTGGGAGTTATTTTTAAAGGCAACAAAACCGTGGTTTTATCGGTTTTGCCGGCTATAAACGACCCCGCTACCTCTTCAGCGGCGGGGTGGATAATCCTTACCGGAATAATGCTCAGGCTCTTCTGGGACGACGGCAAAAGACACACCGCTTACGCACGCTTCAGCCTGCCGGTAGCAACTGCCGCTGTGTTCTTTATGTTCGCTGCGTACTGGCTTCCCTCCGTATTCGCAGAGCAGAGCAAAGAAAGCGTTGCCGCCGTGCTCAACAGCTTCTACAAGCCTTGTATGTGGCTGTCCGGACCGCTCCAGGGTCAGCTTCGGGCGGCGGTGGCTATCTGCGCCGCTGTTGTGGCTTTTCTCTGCTTGCTGATATACAAGATATCCGGCGACGTCTATCTGAAACGACATGAGAATTTGTAAAATTTTTGTTAATTATGCTTACAGATAAAGTTTCAGCGCTAGCGTGATAATTTCGCTGTTTTTATGCGGTAACGAACAAATGTTTTGCTAGGTTTGTGTAAAATGAATAAAAATTCGCTGAAAATTTGTAACTTTAAAATGAAAAATAATTTAAAATCGTCTTGATTATGTTCTGAAAAAATGATATAATTTATTAGAATACTATTATTTGTATTGATAATAAGCTTTTTCGGAGGTGTGATCTTAAAAAATGAAAAGTTATTCCTACGTCGCCAAGGACACTGCCGGCAAGACCATGAAAGGCACGATGGAGGCTGAAGACGGTCAGGAGGTATTGCAGAAAATACACGATCAGGGTTGGTTCTGCGTAAGCTATACCGAAAACCTGGGCGGAAAGGGCAAGAGCGTTTACAAGTTTTCTACCAAGGAACTTTCTTTCTGCTGCCGTCAGCTCGCCGCTATGATGACTTCCGGTCTTACTATCGTAAAGGCTTTGGATATCCTTTACAAGGAGCAGGAGAAAAAAGGTGCGACCCAGTGCTGTCTGGAGATCTACGAGGACGTTCAGAAAGGCGCTACCTTTACTGAGGCTCTCGAAATGAAAGCCGGATCTTTCCCCGACTTCTTTATCTCTATGGTGGGCGCCGGCGAATCTTCCGGTACGCTGGACGTTACCATGAACAGGCTCAGCGACCACTACGCTAACGAAAACAAAACAAACAACAAGATCAAAGGCGCAATGACTTATCCTATCATTCTGGGTATCCTCTGCGTTGTAATGGTAATAGGTATGTTTACCCTTATCATGCCGTCGTTCGCAGGAATGATGTCCGAGGAAGAAATGCCTGCCATCAGCCGTGTGCTTATGCACTTCAGCGACTTCCTTGTTGCAAAATGGTGGCTCATACTTATTATAGTAGTGGCTATCGTATTCGGCTGCTGGTACGCTCTCAAGATCGACAGCGTAAGATACAGGTTCGATATGATAAAACTTAAAGCTCCGGCGGTGGGCAAGCTTATCGGAAAGATCTACACCGCCAGATTCGCAAGAACTCTTTCTTCGCTGTATTCTTCGGGTATACCGATGGTGGAATGCCTTGAAAGATCTTCCAGGGTGCTTGGAAACAGGTACATAGACAACTGCTTTATCCAGGTCATCGACGAGGTAAAACAAGGTCAGCCGCTTTCAACTTCTATCCAGAAAACAGAAGTTTTCGAGTCGATGTTCTGCTCGATAATCTACGTCGGCGAGGAATCCGGTGCGCTGGACGAGATACTTGCCAAGACCGCCGATTACTACGAAGAGGAATCTGATTCGGCTATCAGCAAACTGGTAGGCATGATGGAACCTCTTATGATAATCATAATGGGTCTTGCGATAGGTCTTTGTCTTGCGGGTATCTTCCCGATGCTGTACGGCAGCATGGGCAACATCACAGCCTGATGATGGCTATGATCGCTCTGCGGCAGTCTGAATACAAAAGAAAATCCAAATCTTTAGAGGGGTGAATGAATAAATGCTGTCATTTGATATATCGGACAGACAAATCAATGTGGTAAAGGGCGCTAACGTCGGCGGAAAGATCCGTATCGACCGTTCACTGAAACTGGATATAGATCCGGATATGATACAGAACGGTGAGATCTTGAACCTCTCCGGTGTGGCGGATATCATAACCACAAATCTTAAAGCGGAAAACATGATGGACAGGGACGCTATTATTTCGTTCTCGTCAAGCGCAATAGTTTTCAAGGAACTGACAGTTCCGAGAGCTAAGGGCGAACAGCTGCTCACTATGGTGCAGAACCAGATGATACATGAAATGGGACTTACCGATGAGTACTCTATTTCATATACTATAGTAGGCGACGCCGGCGAGGAGGACCCCGGCGCTCTGAAGGTGCTGGCGACCGCCTGCCCGGCTGCTATAGTTGACAGTTACAGAAAAGTTTTCAACATAATGAGCATTAAGCTCAGATCGGTAAACATCTGCTGTAACTCAATTACAAGAATAGTGCTCCAGGACTCCAGCAACCTTGAAAGAATGCCGCTGCTGGTTATCCAGATAAACAAGGACTTCCTGGGAATGACCTTGTTTGAAAACGGTCAGATGGCTTTCGCAAGATATACTCCTATCTCGGAGGACGACTACGACGGCGATAACTACATATTCGAGGCCCTTAATGAGAACATCTTCCGTATGACTCAGTTCAACAGGGCAAGAGGCGGTTCGGGAGTTTCAAATGTAATCCTCTACGGCGAGATAGGCGACTACAAGGAGCTGGCTGACTCCCTGGAACAGATGGAGGTAAGACCCTCCATACTGGGAGTTCCAAACAACATCACAGGTTTTGAGAACTTTGAGTTCACTGAGTTCGCTAACGCCATCGGCGCTCTTTACAAGAGAAACAAGGCGACTGAAAAGATCAACCTGCTGGAGATAGATTCCCAGACAGGACGTTCAAGCGCAGGACTTAACAACTTCCTTATCACTGTTGGTATCTGCGTGGCTGCTTCTATAGTAGTGCTGTTCGGAATAACTTTCCTGGTGGGACTTAAAGAAAAATCTGTGCGAAATGATATTGCCGATGTCCAGAAAGATATCGACAGCACCAAGTCGCAGATAGAAGAGTACCAGAAGTACAATGACGTTTATGACGGACTTGTAGATTACAACGTCAGGGTAAAGAACGCAGACGCAGCTCTCAGGTCGCTGCCTATAATCACAAAGGCGGAATTTGACAAGCTGGCTGACAAGATGGGTGCGGAGATCACTTATCAGACCTTCACTTACAACATTGCAGGAAATATAGTTATAGGAAACATTACAATGGGCTCTCAGAGTAACCCGAGAGCGCTGATAAAGGCTCTGGTGGAAAGCGGAGATTACGCTGACGTGGCTTACTCCGGCTGGACTCAGAACGAAGAGACCGGCGCAGTTCAGATACCGTCCCTGACTCTTACTCTGAAAGAGAAAGAGGTCGCTGAGACTACTACAGAGGAGGCTAAGTGATAATGAGACTTACACAAAGAGACAAGGTACTTTTGCTGGCATTCGTGCTTCTGGCTATCTGGGCTTTGGGAATATGGTTCTTCGTTAAGCCGAAGATACAGGACGTGGGCAAGGCTAACGACGACCTCACGGCGATAAATCAGGAGTACACCCAGGTCCAGCAGGATCTGGAATCCGCCAAGACCGTAAAAGAGGACTGCAACGAGATACTTAAACAAGCTCAGACCAACGGCGGAAGCTTCTACGGTATGCAGAGAGCTTACGAGGCGGAGGACATCGTGGAAACGCTGCTTTCAAACGCCTCCAACCCCATCGAGATAACCAACATGACCATTACCGGTCCTAACGCCATTGCGATAGTTCCTTACACTGTTGAGGACGAAGCGGGTCTGGACATACCGATAATAGATTCAGTTACCAACGGAGGACAGGAGACTCAGCAGACTCCGACCACAAACACTCTTACCGGTGAGACTGTGGCTTGCTACAACTACAGCGTAAACTTCAAGGCTACAAAGGAAAATCTGCTCAAGTTCCTTGACAAAGTTCCGACCAGCAACAACAAAGCCAGCCTGGTAGTTACAAACCTTGCTATCACTGACTATCTATCTGACGAGCTGGAAGGAAATATGTCGTTCACTCTCTACTTTATCATAGAGCTGCCCGGCTCTAACGTTGACGAGCTCATGGAGCAGCTGGGTATTGGCGACGCTGCCGCTGAAGAGTCGGCAAGCTGATCTTATAGCTAACATCACAGGTGAAGGCGGTAATTATCGTCTTCACCGCTCGGTGTTTATTTTGCCTGTCACGCCGGGGGCGGAATTCCGGGGCGGAGGTTCGGGAGTTCGGGCTGAGGTCTGGGAGTCGGGCGGAGGTTCGGGAGTCTGGGCTGAGGTTCGGGAGTTCGGGCGGAGGTTCGGAGTTCGGGCGGAGGTCTGGGAGTTCGGGCTGGAGTTCGGGAGACTGGGCGGCGGTTCGGGAATCGGGCTGGAGGTTCGGAAGTTCGGGCTGGAGTTCGGGAATCGGGCTATGCTGGGTCAAGCCCCATTCAGCGGAAGTCAGGCAGCCTAGAAAGTGGTATTATGAGACGGTCTGTTCCGTCAGGGGGTGCGCAGTTCCAAAGGTAAGTTCGCGCGGAAGCCGGTGATCGGGTGGAGGTCTTGGGGACCGGAGCCAAAGTCCGGTGATCGGCTGAAGTCCGGAAGCTGCGGAAATGCGCAGCGGCTGGCAGGTCGGCGGGTAGTTCGCCGGCCTCAGGCTGCGGACGTCAAGTCTTACGGAGCAGAAAACATACATCAGTCGCACCGCATGGGTGCAGAAAGGAATGGTTACGCATGAAGAAGTTTTTCGGTAAGAAAAGCGCAAATCAGGACGGAAGCGTATTGCTTGCAGTGCTTACCATAATGACTTTTGCGTCTTTGGTGGCTGCAACGGCGTTCTCGTTCGTGCGGCAGGCAAGCGAACGCAGCATTGAAAACGTTCGTGAAAAACAGGCTTATTACACGGCTTCTACCTGTCTTGAGACCTTTATGGATTCAGTGCTTACGCCGGATAACCCCAACTGGGACAGCTTTGAGCTTATTGCTGAGGCGGGCGGCGTCAGCGAGCCTATAGATCTGGACGGCATGGGTACTTGTGTAATTAAGGTGGAAAAGGGTACTGGTTACATCAAAGTTATTTCCACCGCTACTCTTAACAACGGCGAAGAGGACACAGTCGCCTGCTTCCTGAGAAGCGTGAACGAGCCGGGAGAGTCTCCCCTCAAAAACGCTATCGAACTTAAAGGCACAAGCGATGCTTATTACGACAACCTGAACGTTCTCGGAAACGTTGTGGGAACTAACGACACCAACGAGAACATGGTCTACAAGCTGGGCAACGAAGCCAAGATATACGGCAAGTACCAGCAGTATGGTACTGTTGTTGCGCACAACATGATCTCGTTCAAGAACTCAGTGAGCGACGAGGGCGTTTCGCTGACTGCATCTAAGTATGTTTATCTGGTGCAGAACGAACCCAGCATTATCTCTGAGATCGCCAAGCAGAACGACAACACTTCCAACTATGTGAACGCAGGAAACACCTTTGTTACCGACGCTACTCACGTTAAGCTGGGCAAAAACTCAAGTTACGACCCGACCACAGGCGTGCGCACAGGCGACGTTGACCTGTTTGCTCCAGGCGTGGTGCTGGGTCTTAAAGATATGGTCACTTCCAACACTTACTTCAGCCGTCTGGTGGCTATGAGGCTCACTACCCTTTCTTCAGTTACCAGCACGCTGGTCACACAGTTCGGAACGGGCAACAGCTACGTTCAGTACGGTAATGTTTACTGCTTTGCTGCCGGCGGCGCTAATACCGGCGGAGACACTAACGCTGAGCTTGCCGGAAACTTCGTAGTTGACATGGGAAGCGGAATGACCGTTGAGATACACGGCGATGTTTACATCGAGGGCAACCTCTACATTGCTCCGGGCTGCTCCTTCAAGGTTTACGGAAACTTGTATGTTCTCGGTGATATAATCGGAGCTTACACCGTTTTGGAAGACACTGACAGAACTGCCGCTACAGGCGTTGCCAACGGATTTACTTACGAGGGCATAAGGGCTGCGACAGATCCTACTCTGCCGCTGGACGCTTCTACTTTCAACGCAGTAAAGACGACTTCCAGAGCAACTGCGCCGAGTCTTGAGTATGAAGGAACTAAGTTCGTTTACTACCCTGAGGATATGCTCATCTCGGACGACACAGATGTCAGCACGATCGGTACTGCTTTCAAGAACATTTGCGCAAATCCTAACGCTTACTCGCTTAACAACTACAGCGACGGTGATTACGAGGGCATACACTTCGACAAGATAATCACCGGAAGCTGCTACATGAAAAATTCCGACATGAACAATGTCAACAACATTCTTATAGAGGTCACCGGACCGGACGTTATCATCGTGTTCGAGAACGGTCTGAACCTTAACAACGGCAGAAAGATACTGGTCAAGAATACCACCAAGTCGCTGGAGGATTCTACTTCCGGCACACCGGGATTCTGCTACTTTGCGGTGGACACCATCACGGGCGCACCGGGAACTCCTACTGTTACTCCTCAGTACAAAAAGGACGATGCCGGCGCTGATGTGCTTGACAGCCACGGCAAGAAGATAGTTGTGGATTCGCTCCACAGCGGATTCGTGGAGAACGCTTCTGTCTACATGGATAACGTCTGCATAGGCGACTACGACACCTGGAAGAACGGCGATGTGGGCTACAGCGTTGCAGGAGTCAGCTGCGGTACTATGCCGATAAATATCACCGGAAGAGAAATTCCCGGAACTTATGACCCCGGTTACGGCTATATCTTCTACTTCCTGACAAAGGGAACTCAGATAAACGCTCAGAACGCCTGCCAGTTCGAGGGAACTTTCTACGCAAACGAGGCTAACGTTACCTACAATGCGACAGCTCCCACAATGAAGCTGGTTACTGGCGATTCAGGAAGTCCTATGGAGATCAGCGAGCCGGTGTTCGCTCTGGGTTCGCTTATCACAGGAAAACTCGATGTGGGCAACAGATCGTTCGTTGCGTTCAGAGAGCCTTCGAGCAGGTCTACGCTTTCTAAGGCAAGCGTTTCCGGAACAGAAAAAGTTGTGGGATACGACGTGCTGAAATATTCGCAGAATCTGAACTGACAGATCAGGAAACTATGAAAGGACGGTTCAGCTATGAAAAAATTTAAAAAAGCTCAGGCTGGTAT
>CANRLY010000083.1 GCA_947631585.1 uncultured Clostridia bacterium | reverse complement strand
TTTTCCGGGTCTCCGCCGCAGGCGAGCATTGCCAGGGATATCCTGTGCCACTCGGTAGCTTTAGACGGACTGAGCTTTCCTGCGGTGGCATAACTGCTAGTCACATAGCTTTCCAGAGCGTCTAGGTATGCGCTGTAGTCATCTTCTATCCCCAGTTCCGACATTCCTATCACATACCAGTCTCCGTAAGTCGTCCCTGCCGTCTGGAGAAGTTTCCCCTGAAACAGCTGTTCCTGTCGGGAAATACCTGCTTCCGACTTTCGCCAGTTTACTATTTCCCTGCCGGTTTCCACAGGGTCGGGAGCCTGGGCGGCTGCGCCTGTCAGCGTAAGGACTGCCGCAGTGAATATTCCTGCCGCTGCGCTTAAAATGCGATCTTTCATAAATTTTTCCTTTCCCTTTTATCGGGACTACGCTTTCATGGGAACTTTTCCGAAGCAGATAAGTTTCATAAAGCTCTTGTTCTTCTCAAGTATGGAAAATATCGCTGTTCCCAGGAAGGTCACGCACACGACCTCTCCGGCTGCCACCTGAGCCATAGACAGCAGCAGCGGAAGTCCGAAAGCGAATTTAAGTTCCAGTCCCACAATTACGCCGTTTGCCGCAGCCGGCACAAGAGAAGCCGCTATCAATTTAGGAAGATGGGCTTTTCCGTCAGTTTTTCCGATAAGATACATACACACCGCCGCTATGACCGTAGCGGAAGTTCCCACCAGCATATCTATAGGCATCGGGCTGAACATATTTGAAATAAAGCACCCTACCGACAAAGCCACGCAGTATTCCTTTCTGTAAAAGCAAAGGAGCATCAGCGCTTCCGATATCCTGAACTGTATCCCCATATATGCCAGGTCTCCCAGCATCACGGTCAGCACCACATACGCTGCGGCGACCGCACCCATTACAGCTAATTTTCTTGCTTCAAATTTCATGATACATATTCCTTTCATTTCAAGGAACAAAAAACAGGCGGACCTCAGAGACCCGCCTGCGTTGACTTAACAACAAACATTTCGTCCCTGTTTTTATTATAGAGTGGTCAGGCAGCTGCGCCCGTCTGGGTTACACTCTTGATATTAAATTTCTCAGATATCAGGCTTTTCCAACAGAACCGAACAGTTCCATCTTTTCCTTTACTGTAGCCTTGATAGCCTCGAATCCAGGAGCAAGCAGTTTTCTGGGGTCGAGCCCTTGCCCTGAAGGTCCTTGCCCTCCTCGATGTATTTTCTTGTAGCAGCCTGGAACGCAAGCTGACACTCGGTATTTACATTGATCTTAGCAACGCCCAGAGAGATGGCTTTCTTTATCATATCTTCGGGAATACCAGTTCCGCCGTGGAGAACCAGAGGCATATCGCCCACTTTTTCCTTTATTGCCGCAAGGGTCTCAAAAGAAAGTCCTGCCCAGTTTTCGGGGTATTTACCGTGAATGTTTCCGATACCTGCCGCCAGCATGGTAACGCCCAGATCGGCTACTGCCTTGCACTCGTCGGGGTCAGCGCACTCGCCCATTCCGATAACGCCGTCCTCTTCGCCGCCGATAGAACCAACTTCTGCCTCAAGGGAAAGTCCCAGGATATTGCAGGTGTTTACCAGTTCGGTAGTCTTTGCGATGTTTTCCTCTATCGGATAATGTGAGCCGTCGAACATGATGGAAGAGAATCCTGCGTTGATGCAAGCCTTTGCTCCCTCGTATGTACCGTGGTCAAGGTGAAGAGCCACAGGAACGGTTATTTTCAGTTCGTCTATCATACCCTTTACCATTCCTACAACTGTTGTGTAGCCGCACATATACTTGCCTGCGCCCTCGGAAACTCCCAGGATCACCGGCGAATTGTTCTCCTGTGCGGTAAGCAGTATAGCCTTTGTCCATTCAAGGTTATTGATGTTGAACTGACCAACGGCATACTTTCCGTCTCTTGCCTTGATAAGCATTTCCTTAGCTGAAACCAACATTTTAAAATCCTCCGTTTACCTAATAAATTCAGCGTGAAAAACAGCTTCACGCAGTCTGTAATTTTATTATAACTCAGTTTTCCGATAATTGCAATTATTTTTCTTAATATTCGCATAAATTTAATAACTTTTCCCCGACCGCTCCGTTTTAGCCGTTCAGCAAAGGCAAGCGAGCAAGGCGTACTTTTAAAAAAGTAAAAAATTAGTGTTGCAAAAAATGGCTTGTTATGTTAAAATAAATTATACTTTGTTTTATGGGGGAAATATAATGACAAGAACATATCATTCAAAAAAGCCGGTAATGCCGCTGGGAATACTGGTAATTGCCATTGCGGTGGGGATAGCCGGCAGTTTGCTGAGTTTTGTTTACCTGAAGATCAACCAAGTCTGCCCTATAGTCTACCTGTGTGTGCTGTGCGCTCTGGGGTTCGGCTCGCTGATGGGACTGGTGGCTTACGGGTTGATAAAGGTCATGAAGATACGAAGCGCATTTTCGGCGGCGGTGGGAGTTATCCTGGGCTGCGTGATCTTTACTCTTTTCAAGTGGGCGCTGTACGTCCAGTGGGACTATGAAAAGTTTTACTACGAACCTGCCAAGAAAGAAAGCGCATTTGTTTACTACGAGTTCTGCGTTGATTTTGCCGATTGTACCGACGACACAAAGCTGCAAGAGCTTTCTTCCTACAGCATTTACTCTGACGAAGATCTGGAACTGGTCGTAAACGCCATGAAAAATATGACCATGTACGATTATGCCACCATGACCGGCAACGTGGAAGATTACATTTCCGAAGGCTACAGCGAACAGGAACTTAATGGGATCACCGCTTTTGATTTCTTCTACAAAGACCTGGTAAAGGGCGAAAGCGCTGGATCGGCTATGGAGGCAATACATAACGCCTACAAGATGAACGTTTATGAATTTTACTACGAGTACCTGGGCAAAGAGCCGGTGGCGGACGTTCCTTATCTGCTGTCTCACCCTAAGTATATGTGGTCGTCCATCAAGGAAATCAACAAAGTGGGAAGATGGTCTTACTCCTCACGTCCCAGATACTCCTCAGCGAACACAAACACAGACACCGACCAAAACCTTATCAACGGCGTTTTGCTTTGGATAGTCTGGGGAGCGGAACTGCTCATGATCTGCATACCGGCTGTAGTCATTGCCGTAAAACGAGCTGAAAAGCCTTTCATCGAATCGGAAAAACGCTGGGCTGTCATCAACGACAGCGACGGCTTTATGTTCAAGCCGCCTGCCATTGCCCAGTCTGCGGTGCAGGCGATAAAAGCCGACCCGGATTCCCTTTTTGCCTGCGAACATCTTTCCACCCGTCCGGGAACTGCGCCTTACTTCAAAGTTCGGATATACCATTCTTCCAACTATGATGAGAACTACATAGATCTGCTGCTGAAAAGCTACGTTCCCAAAAACCGCAGCTACACCGAAACGATCATGATAAAATATCTTTATGTTGACAAAGATTTTGTTTACAAGCTGTTCAAGGAAAGTTCCCAGGATATACCGTTTTCCTACACTGAGTCTTACAGCAGCCCCGGGGTGATGGAGTCTATCGACACCAGCGGCGCAGGAAGTTTTGATTCGGAGCTGCTTCCGATGGCTTCTGAGATGGACGAACTGAAACTCCCCTCTGACGAGCCTGGCAGCAGCGACATTTACAAAAAATTCGACCAGTAATAAAAAAATTCCGCCGGTGAGCCTGCCGGCGGTTTTTCTTGACGCAAACGCCCAAACAGGGTATAATTTAACTAAAGCGTTCCGGCGCAGCTTTTGCAGGGACAGATATTTTTCAAAAGGAGCTTTCACATGAGCAGACAACTGAGCTTTTCTGAAAACGTGGAGAGAAGCATTATAAAAAAATACCGCAAAGTCCTGTGGGACCCTTTCATTGCCGCTGTCAAGCAGTACAGGCTCATAAACGAAGGGGACAGGATAGCGGTGTGCATTTCAGGCGGGAAAGATTCCATGCTGATGGCAAAACTTATCCAGATGCTGCAAAGATTCAGCGAAGTTCCTTTTGAAGCGGCATTTCTGGTCATGGACCCCGGCTACAACGATCTGAACCGCCAAAAGATAATCAGCAACGCCGACCTGCTTAAAGTCCCGATAACGATTTTTGAGACGGATATTTTTCAAGTGGCAAACAACACCTCCGATTCGCCTTGCTACCTTTGCGCAAGAATGAGGAGAGGTCACCTTTACAGCAAAGCCAAAGAGCTTGGCTGCAACAAAATAGCCCTGGGACATCACCTGAACGATGTTATCGAAACGGTCTTTATCAGTATGTTTTACGGCTCGCAGCTACAGTGTATGCTCCCAAAGCTCCACAGCAGCAACTTTGAGGGAATGGAACTTATCCGACCGCTTTACCGTGTCAGAGAGGACGACATCATCGCATGGAGCGCTTACAACGGTCTGGATTTTATCCGCTGCGCCTGCCGGTTCACTGAAAACACCCAGTCGGACGACAAGGAAACTACTTCCAAACGCAGAGAGGTAAAACAGCTTATCTCCCAACTGAAAAAGAATGACCCGTCCATCGAGACCAGCATTTTCAACAGCATACACGCCGTCTGCCTGGATACATTCCCTGCATACAAAACTAAAGGCGAAAAACATTCCTTTCTGGACGAATACTAACGCTTTTTTGGGGGAGACCCTTTTGAAAAAGGGTCCTCCCCCAAACCCCCTCACTAAAACTTTTATGTTTTTTTGACAAGGGGTAATTTATTTTTGTAAAACAGTGAAAATTTGTACTTTTTGTGTGTTATTTATAGTTAATTACCCCTTGTCAAAAACAATATAGAAGTCTTTGGAAAGAAGTTGAGGAAAAACCATTCTTCAAAAAGATTTTCCCCAAAAAGCAAAAAAGTATTTTGTTTACTATTCCTGCTCTGCTGTTGTGTGTGAATCTTTTGAAAAAAGTTTTTCTTCCAAACTTCTCTCTGAAACTTTCATATTATTTTTTGGCAAGGGGTAATTTACCTTTTATAAAACGCAAAACGCACGATTCATTACTGCTTTTCAAAACAAATTGCCCCTTGCTAAAAACAACATAAAAGTCTTTAGAAGGGGGGTATGGGGGGAAACCTTTCTTCAGAAAGGTTTCCCCCCACAAACACAGCAGGCACAGATAATAAAACTTACTGGATAGTTCCGCCGCCTACCACTATGTCGCCGCTGTAAAACACAGCTGCCTGACCTTTGCAGACGGCTTTTTTGGGTTCTTTCAGCTTTACGCCGACCTTACCGTCCAATGGAGTAATTATTCCCTCTGATGGGGTCTGATGGTATCTGGTCTGCACCTGGACTTCCATAGGTTTTTCCAGCTTGTCGAACGGGATAAAATTCGTCTCTGTGACAGTGAAGCTGTCCCGAAGAAGCTGCTGTGCGCTGCCAAGTATCACCTGATTGCGCTCCAGGTCTTTATCCAGCACGAAGAGCGGTTCGCTCCAGGATACGCCCAGACCTCGTCTTTGCCCCACGGTGTAGCGAATAAGACCGTTGTGCTTTCCCACCACTCTGCCGTCAGTAAGAACAAAATCCCCCGTTGGCGCAAGGGAGTCCGTTCTTGCCTCGATAAAGCCGGCATAGTCGCCGTCCGGCACGAAGCAGATATCCTGGCTGTCCGGCTTGGCGGCGTTAATAAGTCCGTTTTCCTCCGCTATCCCACGAACCTGCTCCTTTTCAAGCTGCTTCTGGGTCATTCCGTAAAGCACATAGCTCTGGTCTTTTTTTGCAAACGGCGAACGCTTCAGCAGCCAGCGTCCGGTCTTTTCATCAAACTCCCTGACTGCGTAGTGTCCCGTGGCGATAAGGTCGTAGCCCAGTTCTTCCGCCCTGCTCAGGAATTTCCCGAATTTCAGCTTTTTATTGCAGTCAATGCAAGGGTTGGGCGTTGCGCCTGAAAGGTAAGTTTCAACAAAAACATCAATAACGTTTTCCGAAAATTCTTTTGTAAAGTTGAAAACATAGTACGGTACGCCCAGTTTATAGGCGGCGTACCTTGCATCTTCAACATCTGACAAAGAACAGCAGGTGCGGCTTTTTTCAATGCCCAGGTCTTCGTTTGCAAACAGGCGCATAGTCGCACCGGCAACGTCGTATCCCATGTCAAGCAGAAGCTTCACCGCCGCTGAGGAATCCACGCCGCCGCTCATCGCCGCAAGAACTTTTTTCCGGTTCGCCATAGACACACCCTTCCCCCTGCGGAATTTATTCCAGCCACATCACATATCCGGTCTTATCTTCGGAGCTGTAGCCGCATTTCCTGTAAAAATCATGGACTTCCCGCTTTTTTGAGCCGGTCAAGAGCATGATCTTATAGCAATTTTCCTTTTTTGCTATCTCCAATGCTCTTTCCAGGCACGCAGCCGCAAGTCCTCGTTTTCTGTAACCGCTGTGAGTGACCACATTTTCCACAAGGGCATAAGGTCTCAGCCCATGTGTGAAATTCGGAACTACTATACAGGTGCAGCTGGAGACTACCCTGCCGTCCTCAACAGCGATAATGATATGGTAATTCTTATCCGAAAGAATACGATCGGATATCCCGTCAAGGCGTTCGCCTTGCGCCGGAACGGTTTCCTCATGCAAATGAGTATAAAGTTCCAGCAGTCCCGGAATATCCGCTCTTTCAAGTTCTTTTATCTCTATCTTGTCAGACATTATCTCAGCTGCAGCCCTGGCAGTCGGCGCAGTCGCTGATATTTCCGACTATGGGGGTGGGGTCTATTCCCTGTCTGGTGTAATAGTCTGCGATAGCCGCTTTCATAGCCTGTTCAGCAAGCACCGAGCAGTGCAGCTTTGCCGGAGGAAGTCCGTCCAGCGCCTCAACAACGGCTTTGTTCGTCAGCTTGAGAGCTTCCTCTATGGGTTTTCCGATAATAAGCTCAGTAGCCATAGAGGACGTGGCAACAGCCGCACCGCAGCCGAAAGTCTGGAACTTTACGTCAGTGATAACGCCGTTTTCCACCTTTATGAACATTTTCATTATATCGCCGCATTTGGCGTTTCCCACCTCGCCGATACCGTCGGCGTTTTCAATAGTTCCCACGTTTCTGGGATTTGCAAAATGGTCCATTACCTTTTCTGAATATATCATTACTATTCTCCTTTCAATATATATCAAAGATTACCTGTTATGCCTTCGGTCTTGCAGATCCTGTCCCACAGCGGCGACATGGATCTGAGCCTGTCTACCACTTCGGGAACTACCTGAAGAATATAGTCAACGTCCTCCTCGGTGGTCTCCTCGCTTATAGAAAGCCTCAGCGAACCGTGGGCTATCTCATGGGGAAGTCCTATAGAGAGCAGCACATGGGACGGGTCGAGAGAGCCGGAAGTGCAGGCGCTACCGGAAGATGCGCAAACGCCTTTCAGGTCAAGGCAGAGCAGCAGCGATTCGCCCTCTATTCCCCTGATGGAAATATTCACATTTCCGCAAAGGCGTTTTTCACGGTCTCCGTTAAGCCTGGTCTCCTTGATCTTCAAAATTCCGTCTATCAGCTTATCCCTGAGTCTGCTGACCTTTTCTATCTTGCCTGGGATATCCGCAGTGGCGTCGGTTATGGCAACTCCCATTGCAACTATAGAGGGTACGTTTTCAGTACCTGCTCTCTTAGAGCGTTCCTGTGCGCCGCCGTGGATAAGGTTGGGCAGCGAAATGCCTCTTCTCACATAAAGTGCGCCCACCCCTTTGGGAGCGTGTATCTTATGTCCCGACATGGACAGCATATCTATATTCATGGCTTTTACATCTATAGGAACATTTCCCACAGCCTGAACTGCGTCGGTATGGAACAGCACGCCTTTTTCCCTGCAAACTGCGCCTATCTCTGCAATAGGCTGAATAGTTCCAATCTCGTTGTTTGCGAACATTATCGTCACCAGGCAGGTATCCTCACGGATAGCGTTTTTCA
>CANRLY010000082.1 GCA_947631585.1 uncultured Clostridia bacterium | reverse complement strand
ACTTTATGACCGCAGTCAGTCATGTGCGGCGGCAGCCCGTGGGGCAACGCCCCACGGCTTCGGCGGCTTCGCCGCCGAAGTTCGCTCACCTGTTAGGTGAGCGGCTGCCGCCGCCTGCCGTTCGCACTGCTACCGGAAAATTCTGCCGCCTGCCGTTTGCACCGCAACCGTAAATCTCCCAAAGCATTTGAAACCAAGCCAAGTCATCGGGGCAACCGCAGTAGACAAACCAATCTTTTCGTGATATAATGGTGGTGTTTAAGAAAAGTGGGAGGAGGCATGAAAATGCGCTTGAAAGGAAAGGTCGCCTTTTGGTTTTATGGGATAATGCTCTTGGTTGCGGCGGTGGAAATACCTATTTTTATCGTGAGCGTTTGGATAGAACCAACTCTGTTTGGGGCGGCTCTCTCTCTTTTGACGCTTATATGCGTGGAATCTTTGTGTCTGTCCATTGCTGTCCGAAATTATGTTGAATTTCATAAAGAAGCATTGCTTATCATATTCGGACCTATCAAAAAGAGCATACCATACAACGATATCACAGGTATTTCGGTTACCAAAGAGCCTTGGGCTTCCCTTGCCGCATCAACAGACCGTATCAAGATCAGCACAAAAAGCAAGGGAGATATTTTGATCTCAGTGGCTGATAAAGAACGTTTTTTCAGCGAAATGCAAAGCCGGAATATCAGCCTTTCCGAAAAATAGCCGCCCGGCATGAAGTATTTGTATTTTGCTTTTTACTGGCAGGTGTCTACCCAGACCCGGACATACTCGTCCGTTTCTTCGGCGAACGTTCCTCCGTTTGCCATAGCGACCGCAATGGAAGGAAGATTGTCCGGAGCGATTGTCAACAGAGCTTTTTCAACTCCTGCCTCATTGGCTTTTTGAAGAAGCAGGTGCAACAGCAGCTTTCCGTAACCTTTTCCACGGTACATCGGAGCAATTCCGTAACCGATGTTGCCGCCGGATTTTTTCAGCGAATCGGTCAAAAAGCTCTTCACATTGCCAAACCCCACCGGCACGCCGCTGACATACAGCCAGTAGGTGGTGGAGGGAACTTTTCAGCCGTCCACAAGCCCTGTCTGCTCCGACCCCTGCTTCATTCTGACCAGCCATTGTTTGTACTCGTCGTAGGTCATGCCGTTTGCATTGTTGACTAGTCCGTTTTCGTTCTTTGGGATAGTCTGCAACATATCGTATATATCCTGCCCGTCGTCGGCGGACAGCTTTTTCAACTCTATCACGGTGAACCGCCCTTTCATATTTCTACTAAAACCAAAAGTCCGACAGATAAAATTATACCGCCTAAATGTGAAGAAATCTACTATTGTCATATTGAAAACGCTTTGGGAGTTCCCGGGCGTTTTATGCTTTGTGAAAAGTTGATGAAATTTCAAAAACGGTATTGACACCATGTCAGAAAGGTGCTATAATATCTGTAGTGACACCAAGTCAGAATGTTCTGCCGCTGCTGTTTATCCGCAAGAAACGGCATTTTTAACAAGATAAAAAGGGGAGTCTGCAATGCCAAAAGGTTCGCCGGAACTGACAAATGCACGGAAAGAAGAGATAATCAACGCCTGCGAAAAGCTCTATCAGACCATGAGTTTCAAGGAGATCACGCTGAAAGAAATAAGCGCAGAAACAAGCTTTACCCGCACTTCCATATATAATTATTTTCAGACGAAAGAGGAGATCTTCCTTGCGCTTTTGCAGCGTGAATATGAGTTGTGGAATGTGCAGCTGGGTGAGATGATGAAAGAATTTCCTGCGCTTACAAAGGACGAATTTGCCGATAAATTGGCACATTCCCTTGAAAAACGTTCGCAGCTGCTAAAGATAATGTCCATGAACCATTACGATATGGAGACCGGCAGCCGACCTGAGCGGCTTGCGGAATTTAAAGTCGCTTACGGCAACTCCCTGCGGACGGTGATGAACTGCCTGCAACAGTATTTTCCGGAAATGCCGCCGGAGGAAAAGCAGGGGTTTTTGTACACGTTTTTTCCGTTTATGTTCGGGATCTACCCTTACACTTTCGTGACCGAAAAACAGCGTGCGGCAATGGAGCAGGCAGGCGTGAACTACGCTTTTATGTCCATCTATGAAATTACTTTCAACTGTATAAAAAAGCTTTTAAAAGACTGAGGAGGGAAATTATGAAGTACATTAATTTGGGCAGTTCGGAACTTGAAGTCTCCCGAATCTGCATGGGCTGCATGGGTTTCGGAAATGCCGCAACAGGTCAGCATAGCTGGACTTTAGGAGAAAGTGAAACAAGGGAAATTATCAAGCACGGACTTGACCTTGGGATAAACTTTTACGATACCGCTATCGCCTATCAGAACGGTACCAGCGAGCAGTTTGTGGGAAAGGCTCTGAGGGATTTTGCAAAGCGTGATGATTACGTTATCGCAACAAAATTTACCCCCAGAACGCAGGAGGAAATTGACAATAATATCAGCGGCCAAAAGCATATTGAAAATTCACTTGACCAGAGCCTGAAAAACTTAGGGCTTGACTATGTGGACCTGTACATCTACCATATGTGGGACTACCACACGCCGATGGAGGAGATAATGGAGGGTCTGCACAATGCGGTAAAAGCCGGAAAAGCCCGTTATATCGGCATTTCAAACTGCTTTGCATGGCAGCTTGCAAAGGCGAATTTCTTCGCCCGTGAAAACGGTCTGACAGAATTTATTTCCGTGCAGGGGCATTACAATCTCATCTTCCGTGAGGAAGAACGTGAGATGTCACCGTTTTGCAAAGACCAGAACATCGCAATGACTCCCTACAGCGCCCTTGCAGGCGGACGGCTCTCCAAACGTCCGGGGGAAACTTCAAAGCGGCTGGCGGAGGATTCATACGCTAAATTCAAGTATGACAAGACCGCCGAAGCGGACGGAAAAATTATTCTCCGTGTGGAAGAACTTGCGGACAAAAGGGGCGTTTCAATGACGGAAATTTCCCTTGCGTGGCTGCTGACAAAAGTGACTTCTCCGGTGGTGGGCACAACTAAATTTTCCCACGTTGACGGCGCTGTAAAAGCGGTGGATATTGAGCTTTCCCAGGAAGAAATAAATTATCTTGAAGAGCTATACGCTCCCCACGAATTGGTGGGAGTTATGGCGCAGAACGGCAAACAAAAAGCAGGAAATGTGGTTTAAGGAGGAGATATATGACGGAAATATACGCCATGTCCCAAGGATACAAATATTGGGAAGAGACCTTGCAATTGGCTGCAAAATGCTCATGGCGAGCCGGACCTTACTTATCTCAAAAAATGGCAAGCAATGACTTTAAGGACTGGGAAAGAGTCTTTTGCGCCGTTGAAAACGAAAAAGTGGTGGGTTTCTGCACTTTTGCGGAAAAAGATGAGCTCTCGGAAAAATATGACTTCACGCCGTTTATAGGTTTTGTCTTTGTTGACGAGCAATATCGCGGCAAAAGAATATCGCAATTATTGATAGACAAAGCGGCTTCCTATGCGCACGAAATGGGGTATCAAAAAATATATATTATGAGCGGTGAAATTGGATTATATGAAAAATACGGTTTTGTTAAGCTGGGCGATTACGAAACGATATACGGCACAATTGACCAGCTTTTTGTTAAATCATTAAATACTTAAAATAAGGAGGAATTTTTATGAGTGAAAAGATCACACAGACTGCCGGCAGAGATCAGCTGGGCGAATTTGCACCCGACTTTGCACATTTCAACGACGATGTGCTTTTCGGAGAAAACTGGAACAATCAGGACATCGACCTTAAAACAAGATGTATCATAACGGTGGTTGCGCTGATGTCGTCGGGGATCACCGATACTTCGCTGGTTTATCATCTTGAAAACGCCAAAGCCCACGGCGTTACCCGTGCTGAGATAGCCGCAATCGTTACCCATGTGGGATTTTACGTCGGCTGGCCTAAAGCTTGGGCGGTGTTCAGAATGGCGAAAGACGTTTGGAAAGACGCTGAACTCACCGAAAAGGACAAGTATCAGAATACTATCCTGTTCCCGATAGGCGCACCCAACGACGGCTTTGCTGAGTATTTTATTGGACAGAGCTATCTTGCGCCAATTTCCAAAGAGCAGGTGGGAATTTTCAACGTGACTTTTGAGCCGAAATGCCGCAACAACTGGCATATCCACCACGCTGACAAAGGCGGCGGACAAATACTTATCTGCGTAGGCGGTCGGGGTTATTACCAGGAGTGGGGCAAAACCGCTGTCGAAATGAACCCCGGCGACTGCATAAATATTCCTACCGGAGTGAAGCACTGGCACGGCGCTGCGCCGGACAGCTGGTTTAGTCATCTTGCAATTGAAGTTCCCGGAGAGAACGGTTCTAACGAGTGGCTGGAGCCGGTGGACGATGAGCAGTACGGCTCTTTGAAGTAATGCCGCTTTAATGAGCAGTCCAAAAAAACGAACAATTAAAATTTATGTTGCCAACAGAAATACGGCTCGGACCCAATGCCCGTGCCGTATTGTTTTTTGCAAATTTATTTCCTCCCATGAAAACATGAAAAGCACAAAATTCAAGTTATACAGGGAGATTTCCAAAAACTAATTATGCGCAGGAAAAATGTCAAAAACTATTGACAAGTTTATAACAATATGATAAAATGTATCTGGGAGATTATTGTAGAATAATTGGTAATGTTTTTCAATTAGCAAAATTACTTCTGCCCGATGGTATGCCGGACGGCTGTGGAAAAGAGGTAGATCCCGATGTTTTATGATGTTTAGCTGCTATATGGACGATCGCTATACGGCGGATAATACTGGCATTTGCCAGTGAAAACAAAATAATATCAGGAGGTTGCTATCATGAAAAAAATCATTAGTAAGATCACTGCGGTTTGTGCGGCTATGACTTTTGCCGTTGCTTCGATTGGTATTACTACTAATGCATCTGGTTCTGCTGATTATAGCTTACATTATCACAGGTATGCCAATAACAATGTCACGAAACAGACATTTGATTTAGGAACAGCTGAACGAGCTGGTTTGGTTACTGCTACTAATCATTGTACAGAGCTTACATATGCAACGATCAAAACTACTGCTGAAGCTTTCTGCAATGCACCTACAGGAAGCAGATACTATACTATTGCAATTTTTGAAAATACGACAACAGGGTGGAAAACAGACACTGGCAGTTATCCTTACATTACAACTCAAAGTGAGATCAGAAATATTGTAGAACTTCAGTATAATTCTTCTTCTTACTATACTCAGACGGCTAAAGGCACAACTAACAGTTACTAGATTCTCTCCGCCCTCTTCGTTTTTGGCGGAGAGGGCGGTCTTATTATATGAAAGGAGACTAATGTATGCAACTATCTAAGAATCAGAAAAAAAGGGCAGCTGTTTGGGCGGCGTTTGTTGTTGTGGCGATCGCATTTGTTTTTGTCCTTGTTTTTCATTTGAAAAAGACATTCAGACCAAACGATATACGCACCCAAAAGGTCGATAATGCAAAACTTTCTCCTGTTTCTCAGGCTTATGACGGTGTGGAAGAAATACTTGGAACTTCCGTAACAATTAAAAGTGACAAAGACGATGATGAGCACGCAACTCTTACATTTCCTGAGAGCATTTCTCAATATACGCCTGAAAAAGCCTATACATTCAGAACGACGCCCCTTACAGAATTTGATCCCCAAAAAGCTATAGAGGAACTAAAAATAGACGGACCAAAAGTTTTTAAAGCATATTTCGGTGATGATTATGATGAAAGCAACGTAAATTTGATAGATGATTATGATAGGGCTCGTATGTTGTTAATTGAATACAGTGACGAAAACGGCAATAGCGCCGATTTTTCGGGTGGCACTTTTGGCTTAACAAGTGCAGAATATGTAAATTACCTTTCTAACAAAACGCAGTCTTTTGATTCATCTGATACCCAAATTAAAAAATACAATTATGAATACGACCCCGCCGCAGCTATCAGTTTTCCGGACGGGGATATTACACTTTCGGAAATCACTGAAAAATTCATAGATTATTTTTACGAAAAAAATTTTTCTGATTATATTTATGGCTGCGAATTGCGCCCTCACACAGCTGAGGTGACGGAAGAAAACGGAGATATGCAATGCGATATCGTATACGAATTAATTTATGATGGTATACCTTTTGAATGTGACTTTTGCAGTTATGATGAGAGAAATGCTGATACTGAAACATATTATTTTCCACTGGACGTAAGTACGGTAATGTTGTCATCTGGCTCATATGACATGATATCGTCATCATCGATGGCTTTCGTAAATAATGCCACGCCGGTGGATAAAATAATATCCCTGAAAGATGCGGTTGAAATACTTAAATCTAATCTTGCCAGGTACATTGACTATAAATTTTCGGATATAAAGCTTATGTATTGCGGAAAGCAGACTCAGCATTTTTATTATACCTGGCTGCTTGATGAAGATCCGGAAAAGTATACAGAGATCGTCAGTTCTGATGATCCCAATTTCACCGAATTCAGACCCACATGGTATTTCATATTGGAAAATGAAAATGACGCCGATACCATGACCAAAGGCATAAAGGTCGACGCTATTACAGGTGAAATAACCATGATAGTAGAGTAAAGGAGAGCGCATGAAAAAGTTAATTGTGATAACAACGTTAATGCTTTTGTTTTCAGCCTGTTCCGCACAGGGGGAGAAGGATACTTCCTCCCAGTCTGTTGACGAGACGGGAAAAGCAACTCAGGAAACCGAGACTTCATCAGAGCCGGAGCCTGAGCCTGAACCTGAAACGGTCGAGATCACGGCAGATGTGTCGTCTTTAAAAGACAATGCAATGGTGATCTCCTATGAGGGGAAAGAGCTGGAGCTTGACCTTTCAGAATGTAAGTATAATTCATCTATCTACGGTTGGGAATGTCCTGATATTACTGAAAGGATAATAAATAATCCTTTCGGCATAAAAACTAAGGCGGAGCTGAAATGCGATCCCGACCTGACAAAGGCGTACTTCTGCGATGTGCTGACTCCTAACGGCAGCGGTATGGGTCTGGATACCATAGAATGTGCGCCGAAAGAAGAAAAAATCATAGAACAGTACTGCGAGATCGGCAAAGGCAGCTGTTCGGTCTATGACTTCACCACTTATCAGATAACTGAAAACGGCGTTTATCAGACGGAGGGCAAAATCGATCTGAGCGACTGTGATATTTTCTCAGCTGCGGCTTTTAAAGAAAAAGATAAACTATCTGCGGTAGCGTTTAAGTTTGCAGATAAAGACTGCTATATTGCCGGCGGTTCTTATAGCACCGAGAGCGACAGAAAAGAAAAAAATGACAGCAAAGGCAACCTTGTATTCGTAGAATATGAATATTCTGCCGCCTATGTTGAAGATCCTGCTTATTATGGTCAGGTGACTAAATTTGACAAGGACAGCGGCAAGACCGAAATAAAGCTCAATAACGGAGAGACACGCACCGCAGTGCCGTCTCTGACCCTTGGCTGCCACTCTTTTTCAGAGGGGGATAAAGTCAGGGTGCGCTTTTCCGGGGAAAATGGCGATTTCTGCGTTGTTGAAAAGACCGATGGCGTTTCTTTTGACGAGATAAATATTCTGGGAAACAAAGTCTATGACCTGAGCGGCAGCAGCGATATGGATCAAACCATTGCAACGGATAAGTTCATAGACGACAGCACCTCCGAAGAAACTGAGGAAACTTCCGGCTATACAAAAGCGTTTGCGGAACATGAAGATGTGGACTATGTGGAATATGAGGGTCAGGATATCTGCTATCATGTTTCGGCAGTCCGGCTGGGCAGGTGAGAAGCAATATGAGATTTTTAAGAGCCTTGCGCTGCGACCTGAACAAAACCATCGTTAATATAGGCTTTGTGGGTGCGGTATTGCTCACGGCAATGCTTTGCTTCACCGCTGTGATATACTACGATGGCAATAATGACAAGTCTTACTCAGCTGTA
>CANRLY010000081.1 GCA_947631585.1 uncultured Clostridia bacterium | reverse complement strand
GTGCGCTGGGGGCGTACTTCGGCTCAAAGGCAAGCATGGGATTCGCCAAGAACCTGAGACAGCGTATGTTCGCAAAAGTTCAGGACTTCTCTTTCTCAAACGTGGATAAGTTCTCGACCGCTTCTCTGGTCACCAGGCTCACCACCGATGTCACCAACACCCAGATGGCTTTCATGATGTGCATAAGAATGGCTTTCCGCGCGCCGGTCATGCTGGTGGGAGCTATCATTATGGCGATCGCAATGAAACCCGATCTTTCGGCGGTGCTGCTGTTTTCAGTGCCTATTCTGGCGACCGCTCTTGCACTTATCATGTCAAAGGCGCACCCCCGTTTTGAAAAAATGCTCAGCAAGTACGACTCCATGAACGCCGACGTCCAGGAAAACCTTATCGGTATCAGGGCTGTAAAGGCTTTCGTGCGGGAGGACTACGAAAAGGATAAGTTCAGAAACAGCGCCGACCTTGTGCGTAAAGCCCAGATAAGCGCAGAAAAACTCGTTATCCTCAACGGACCTATCATGCAGCTCACCATGTACGCTACTATTATAATGGTACTCTGGTTCGGCGGAAATATGGTGGTGGGCGGAACTATGAGCATAGGCGACCTGTCCTCTTTCATAACCTACGTTACCCAGATACTTTCGTCGCTGATGATGGTGTCTATGCTGTTTATGATGTTCGTTATAAGCCGGGCTTCTATCACGAGAATAGTGGAAGTCCTGGACGAACAGCCGGATATCTCCGACGAGAACGCCTCCGACATTCTGCCGGCTGACGGTTCTATAGAATTTAAAAACGTCACTTTCAGCTATAATAATACCGCCGAAGAACCTGTTCTTAAAAATATCGACCTCTCTATCGCTTCGGGAGAAACTATCGGCATAATCGGCGGAACCGGTTCGGCTAAAACTACCCTGGTCTCCATGATACCAAGGCTTTACGACGTCACCGAGGGAGAAGTCCTGGTGGGCGGAAGAAACGTCAAGGACTATAAGCTTGAGAACCTGAGAAACCAGGTCTCTGTGGTGCTGCAAAAAAACGTCCTCTTCTCCGGAACTATCAGGGAGAACCTGAAGTGGGGAGACGCAGAGGCTTCCGACGAGGAGATAAAACAGGCTTGCCAGTGGGCGCAGGCGCACGATTTTGTGGAAAGCTTCCCGGACGGCTATGAGACCGACCTGGGTCAGGGCGGAGTGAACGTCTCCGGCGGACAGAAACAAAGGCTCTGTATCGCCAGGGCTTTGCTCAAAAAGCCAAAAGTCGTTATTCTGGACGACTCCACCAGCGCAGTCGATACCGCTACCGACAGCCTTATCAGAAAAGCTTTCAGAGAACAGCTGGGCGATACCACTACTATCATCATCGCCCAGAGGATAACTTCCGTTATGGACTGCGACAGGATAATCGTTATGGACGACGGAACTATAAACGGCATAGGAACTCATCAGCAGCTGCTTGCTTCCAACGCCATCTATAAGGAAGTATATGATTCACAGCAGAAAGGAGACGATCAGTAATGCCGGGACCCGGAGGAAGAGGCGGCAGACCGCCCCTTGAAAAACCCAAGAACGTAGGTCAGACCCTGAAAAGGATATTCAGCTATATGTCGGAATATAAGTTCTTTCTGGTGATGGTGCTGATCTTCATAATCTTTTCAGCTCTGGCACAGATAATCGGTACGGCTTTCCTCAGAAAGATAACCGACGACTATCTGCTGCCGCTGGCTACCAACTACACCCAGGAGCGCATGAACAAATTCATTGGCACGCTGGTGATAATGAGCGGCATCTACCTGACAGGTGCGCTTTCCACCTACCTGTTTTCAAGGATAATGCTGAACGTCTCCACCAGGACTCTCTATAAGATAAGAGTAGACCTTTTTGAAAAAATGGAATCGCTGCCCATCAAGTTCTTCGATACCCATACCCACGGCGAACTGATGAGCCGCTACACCAACGACGTTGACGCTATCCGTGAAATGCTCACAAACAGCGTCTCTAACTGCATTTCATCGCTGATAACCGTATCGGGAGTCTTTATCATGATGCTGGTCTACAGCTGGCAGCTCACCATACTTGTGGTGGCGGTGCTGTTTATCATAGTGAAACTCACCAAGTTCATCGGCGGCAAGAGCGGCGCTTTCTTCAAACGCCAGCAGGCTGCCATCGGCAGAGCAAACGGCTTCATCGAGGAAATGATAGAAGGTCAGCGAGTGGTAAAAGTGTTCTGCCACGAGGAAAAGGCAAAGGCGGACTTTGACGTTCTGAACGAGGAGCTTCGCAGGGCTTCCACCAACGCAAACACTTTCGCAAACCTCCTTGGACCTGTGATGAACAACCTTTCCTACATACACTACGCCATAACCGCCATCGTGGGAGGAATACTTGCTTCAAACGGTATGCTCACCCTGGGAACGCTCATCGCTTTCATGGGCTACACCAGAAGTTTCGCCATGCCGATAACCCAGATCTCCCAGCAGTTCAACTCGGTGCTGTTCGCACTTGCCGGAGCTGAAAGGGTGTTCAGCCTGATAGACGAGCCCCCGGAGGAGGACAACGGCTACGTTACCCTGGTGAACGCAGTGGAGGACGAAAACGGTCAGCTCCACGAAACGGACAAAAGGACCGGCGTCTGGGCGTGGAAGCACCCTCATCAGGCTACCGGCGAGATAAGCTATGTCAAGGTGCAGGGCAAGGTGGAATTTGACGACGTGTACTTCGGCTACGAGGAAAACAAGACAGTCCTCAACGGCATTACCCTTTATGCCAAACCGGGACAGAAGATCGCCTTTGTAGGTTCTACCGGCGCAGGCAAGACCACCATCACCAACCTGATAAACCGCTTTTATGACGTTCCCGACGGCAAGATACGCTACGACGGCATAAACATCAACAAGATACGGAAATCCGACCTGCGGCGTTCGCTGTCCATGGTGCTTCAGGACACCCACCTGTTCACCGGCACGGTCATGGACAACATTCGCTTCGGTCGGCTGGACGCCACTGACGATGAAGTCATCGCTTCGGCAAAACTTGCAAACGCCCACAGCTTTATAAGGCATCTTCCCGACGGCTACAACACCATGCTCACCGCAGACGGCGCAAATCTCTCCCAGGGACAGCGCCAGCTGCTCGCCATCGCCAGAGCGGCAGTTGCAGACCCGCCGGTGCTTATACTGGACGAAGCCACCTCCTCCATAGACACCAGAACGGAAGCTCTTATCGAAAAGGGCATGGATTCCCTTATGGAGGGCAGAACGGTGTTCGTCATTGCCCACAGGCTTTCTACCGTAAGAAATTCCCACGCTATAATGGTACTTGAACACGGCAAGATAATCGAGCGAGGCAACCATGACGACCTTATCGCCCAGAAAGGCAAATACTACCAGCTCTACACCGGAATGTTCGAGCTGTCCTGAATAAGCTGTAAAGCTATAAAAATGACCCGCCCTGCAACATGGGTGGTACTTATAAAGAAGTTTTAAGCCATAGTATTTCTGATCTTAAGTCAGAAGTACTATGGCGTTTTTTATTGACAATGCAGCGATGCTATGTTATAATTGCTATTAATATATATCGGGATTGATTTATTTTCGATGAATAGGGGAAAAGCTATGAAAATAGAAACAGGTTCAACAATAGGCGTTTTCAGCCCGTCGTGGTGCATCACAAATGAAGCGCCGGAAGCTGCTGCTCGTGCAGAGAAATATATTCGCTCCCAGGGCTTTAATGTAAAGCACGGCAAGCTATGGGGAAAGGCAGACGCATACGTTTCAGGCTCATCAGAAGAAAGAGCTAATGAATTCAATGCGTTGCTTCACGATCCCGAGGTCCGTATACTTATGGCGAGTGTCGGCGGTCAGGTGACAAACGGTATGCTCCCGTACATTGATTATGAATACTACGCGGAAAACCCGAAACCCGTTGTAGGTATGTCGGATGTGACAGCACTGCTGATGGCAATTTATACGAAAACAGGCGTACCCACATATTACGGCTCGAACTTTGTAACAAGCTATGCAAGGCTCAGTCCGTATCGGGATATCGCCTTAAAAAGCCTTTGCGATGTGCTGAACTATGAAGAATGCCACAAATATATTTTCCCCGAATACTATTCTGACGACGTTATAGAATGGTCGCAGGAATTAACCGAAGAAAAGCGTATTCCAAATGAGATAATCACACTTAGCGGCGGTAAGGTAACGGGCAGACTTATCGGCGGGAACCTGTATACGATCGGAAATATATGGGGTACCCCATATATGCCGGAAATACGCAAGGGTGATATTCTGTTCATTGAAGATACCGAGGAGTGGGCATGCAGCGTGGAACGAACATTGGCTCAGTTGAAAATCTGCGGTGTTTTCGACATGATTGGTGGGCTTATCATCGGGAAATGCAGGCAATTTCAGCATTACGGGACAGAGAAAACGTATTATGAGTTTATATACGATTATCTGAACGGACCGAATTATCCCGTGCTTGCCGAGTGTGATTTTAGCCATTGTGCACCCATGCTGACGCTGCCTATCGGAATCACGGCTAAGCTGGATGCCGATGCCCAGACGATAGAATTGGTAAGATAAATTATGAATTGTTTTAGCAACCGTATAAAAACGAATGCTCCGAAGCATTTTGAAATGCTTCGGAGCAAAACTTCTATATGGGTATCCATCTTAGGACGGGTCGTTTTTTGCTTTTGTTGTGTAAACTCATTCCGCTTTCCAGATCTGGGCAGAATAAGGCGGCAGCTTGCTTCCTCCGCCGAAATCGTGCCAGCCGCCGTTTATCAGGTCGTGACCTCTGCCGCACTGTGCATCAAAGTGGGCGGTGTACTCCTCCGAATCGGCGTTCACTGCTATCCAGACCCTCTCCCCCTCGAACTCTCTCAGGATCACGCACTGCTTGTTAGTCAGCACCGGCACTGAAAGACTTCCGTGGCACAGCGCCTTTTCGGACTTGTGTATCTCAGCAAGCTTTGCTATCCAGCCGGTAAGTTCGTTTTCCTGCGGCTTTTCAAAGCAGGGTCTCAGGGCAGGGTCGCCCTGGCTCTTGTTCGCCTTTTCGCCCCATTCGCTTCCGTAGTAAACGCAGGGAATGCCCGGCATACCGAACATCAGCGCATAAATAAGCGGCAGGTGGTTTTCGTTGGTAAGATTGCTGGCTATCCTGGTAACATCGTGGTTGTCCACAAAGCTCAGCAGGTGCATACCCCGATACCTGCACCAGTTTTCAGGTCCGAACTGGTTTTTCAGCGAATGGCATATCTCAAACATATTCATGCTGTTAAAGCTGGAAAACAGCCCTTTGTAGCACTCGTAGTTGGTGGCGGAGTGGAGCATTTCACCGTTTACCCAGCGGGCGTAATCACCGTGGAGCAGCTCTCCCAGCAGGAAGAAGTCAGGCTTCAGACCGGCGGTAAAGCTCCTCAGCCTTTTGAGGAAATCCATGTCCAGGCAGTAAGCTACGTCCAGCCTCAGTCCGTCAATGCCGAACTCCTCAGTCCAGCCCTTTATGCAGGAGAAAATGTGTTCCACCACGTCATTGTTTTTCAGGTTGAGCTTCACCAGGTCGTAATGACCCTCCCAGCCCTCGTACCACAAGCCGTCGTTGTAGTTGGAATTGCCGTTGAAGTCGATATTGAACCACCAGCGGTAGGGGGAATTTTCACGCTTTTCCAGCACGTCCTGAAACGCCCAGAATCCCCTGCCCACATGGTTGAAAACGCCGTCCAGCACAACTTTTATGCCGTTCTCGTGGAGCTGGCGGCAGACCTTTGCGAAATCCTCGTTAGTTCCCAGGCGGCAGTCTATCCTGGTGTAATCCCTGGTGTTGTAGCCGTGGGTGTCCGATTCAAACACCGGAGAGAAGTAAACGGCGTCGCAGCCAAGCTTTTTGATATGAGGTATCCAGTCGGCGACTTTGGATATCCTGTCGGTGAGAACGCCGTCGTTCTCAAAAGGAGCGCCGCAGAAACCCAGAGGATATATCTGATAAAAAACACTGTCATAAGCCCACATAATATGTAAATTCCTTTCATTAAATTATAGCAGCGGAGAGCCAAACACAAGCCGCCTTACGCCGTCGCTTTTGGGCACTCCACTGCTACATTTTAACACATTTCAGCCGGGATTGCAAGGGGGTCTGAGTCAAGAAAGACGTCCGCAGGGGGAGCTGCCTGCCTGATTTTTCCGGCAAAGAACGACTTTTACTGCCGCCGGTGATGTATCTTTCACAAAAATTAACGACAAAGGCGATGTTTTTTGAAAAAATTATACAAATCTGATTGACATTTTTCAAGTTTTGTTTTAAAATAAATATGTAAGCATGGTCATCATGCAAAATCAATTATACGGGGTGACATCAATTGAAGCGCAGCGAATCAACAAACGACAAGATCGTAAGGCTTTATAACGAAGGCTGGACCGCCGAAAGGATAGCCGAGGAGATCACCATTTCCACCGGCGCAGTGAACAGTATCCTTGAAAGGCGGATAGAGGGTTACGCAGAATACCTTGCCAAAAAGAGCCTTGCTACCAACAAAGCCAAGACCGCCGCAAAGGAAGAGTCTGCCAAGAAAGCCGCAAAGGAGCAGTCCGATACCGAAGCTGCAAAAGCCAAGGAAGCTGCAAAGGCAGTTAAAGCCGCCGAAGAAGCAAGCGCACCGGGCGGAATGTTAGTGGAAAGTTACAAGCAGGAGCAGACCGAGCCGAAAGAAGAGCAGGTAACGCTTCTTACATCTGAGGAGAAAGCAAATCTTCTCACCGGCGATTTACCGGAAGCTGCAAAAGAGCCTGCAAGGACTCCGGCAAGGCGCACCGCCGCTACAGCCAGGACGGCAAGGGCAAGGGCAGCAGAGAAGCCCGAAGTTACAGAGGAAGCGGAAGTAAAAGTCCCCACAGGAGCGGCAAGTCCCGTTACCAGAGCCAACCAGAAGATAAAGGCGTTTGCGACTTCCCAGATAGAGGAAAACAACGCCAAGATCGCCGAAGTAGAAGCGAAGCTTGCGGTCATAAACAAGCAGGCAGCGGAGCTGAGGAGTCAGATCGCCGCTTTGAAGATCGAAAACGAGCAATTCCAGGCTATCATAAAATAACTATTTTTCCAAGCAACAGAAAAAGTCTGACCTGTTCTGCGCAGCCAGAGCAGGTCAGGCTTTTTTGGCTGCTAGAAGCAAGAGGGCGAGAAGCAAGAGGCAAGAAGTTCCGCCACCCGATGGAGGAAACACGCAGTTGCCAACCTGAAAGAAATAACCCCACCCCGTCAGCTAACGCTGACACCCCTCCCCAAATTGGGGAGGGGATTGCGGCGGCTTCGCCGCCTTACTAGAAGAAAAGACAAGAAGTTCCGCCACCGATGGAGGAAACACACAGTTGCCAGCCTGAAAGAAATAGCCCCAACCCCGTCAGCTAACGCCGACACCCCTCCCCAATTTGGGGAGGGAAATATGCGGCGGCAAAGCCGCCGCATACCAAAACGGCGTTAGCCGTTTTGGGTGTAAGTGGCTCTTTCACCTATGAGTTGCGGTAAATGTGTTGTCCATCTGGAATAAAAACGCCCTGCGGCGCAGTGACGACCGCAGGGCGTTTTTCGGGCGGCGAAGCCGCCCGAAATCCCCTCCCCAGTTTGGGGAGGGGTGGCAGCGTCAGCTGACGAGGTGGGGGATATTTTTTAGTGGGGCACGGTTATAACAAATTAATCTCTGACTATCAGAGTCGCCGCAAAAATCCCCCTCCCCAAACTGGGGGAGGGGGAAATGACAGCGGAGCTGTCAAGGGGGTGGGGTGTAATTTCAAATAACCAGGGTGTACCCGATTTACCTTCATACTGTTGTAACTGCACCCCCTCCCCAAACTGGGGGAGGGGTGGCGGTGAAACCGCCGGGGTGGGTTCTTGCTTCTTGCTTCTATCCCTCTTGCCTCTAGCAGGGGTGGGGCTTCCCCGACCGAAAGGTCGGGTCTAACCTCTTACCTCAGCTGCCAGAGGCAAGAAATTTAGAGGCAAGAAGCAAGAGGCGGCGGCTTTGCCGCCGCAAAAAATCCCCTCCCCTAAT
>CANRLY010000080.1 GCA_947631585.1 uncultured Clostridia bacterium | reverse complement strand
TCGGATATCATACGGCAGTTTTCAAAGTAGGGGTGTTGTTTTTTTATATCTGTGAAGTTTTCCGGTCTGCGCACCTCGCAGGTGGAAAAGTTACAATCAGGCGGCACGAATCCCAGGTTTGCAAGGAGGGAGTTCGCCTGCTTATCTATATGCGCCGGTATCGCCACTCCCCCGAAGCTTTCCGCCAGAGGAAAACATTCGGAAAAAGATATAGAAGTAGCGTTTATGAGAAGTTTTTCCTTTGTGCCGATCACCTGGTCGTCGCTGTTCATGATAAGCTGATCCCCGAACACAGCCGGGTCGTTTTTCACATCTAGCAGTTTATCGTAGACATACCGGCTCAGTTCCAGAGCCTTTTCCACGGTGGGCAGCAGGCAGACCACATGGACTTCTTCCTCGGTGGTTATTTCCATTCCCGGGATAAAGCAGACCCCATAGGCGTCGGCGGCTTCCTTGGCTGCCGGACAGTTCTCAGCGGAGTTATGGTCTGTGAGAGCCACCACGTCCAGCCCTTTGACGAAAGCCATTCCCACTATATCCACAGGAGTGGACTCGTTATCGCCGCAGGGGGAAAGGCAGGAATGTATATGCAGGTCGTAGGACAGACTAAGCATTTAAAAGACCGTTTATTTTCATTGCGGTCTCGAAGATAGGCAGGGGGCTTTGCATAACGGTTATTCCCTGCTGTTTTGCCTTTGAGACCATCATTTCGTCTATTGCTGCGCCCTCAGCCAGCACCACGCACGCCATATCCGTAAGCGATGCCACTGCCGCAGCGTTTATATTCCCCATGATGGTGACCCATGCCGCACCGGGGAAGCCTTTTGACATTGCCACGCTGAGCAGGTCGCAGCAGTATATGCCGGAGATAGTCCTTTCATCTGAGCCGTCTGCCAGATTGAGCGTTTCAAAGCCTGCTTTTTCCGCAAGTTCGTTTACTGTCATATTATCACCTTATTTATTGACTTTAATAAAATTACCCCATCAGATACCTTTAAGGTCGCTTGCCATTTTATGTATATACTCTCTGAGCAGGTGGACGCAGTCTTTTTCCTTAGCCACTCCCCTGACGATATCCTCCGCCAGAGCCTTACAGGTAGGTGCGCCGCAGGAGCCGCAGTCCAGACCGGGGAGGCGTTCCAGTATCTCGTCCGCCTGACCCATTTTTTCCATAGATTCCATAAAATCAGCTCCCAGGCTGAACACCGGCATATACTCTATACCGTTTTGCCAATAGGCGTTTTCCACCTTGACTTCATCAAGGCGGCTTCTTGCCACGGGCATATACTTTCTGAGCTTTTTCAGTTTGCTTTTTGCCACATAGGGGTTTTCCACCTGAAGCACTCCCCCCACGCAGCCGCCGGAGCAGGCGTTAAGTTCGATAAAGTCCAGGTGGCTTATCTTCTGGTCCTCCAGGTCCTCCAGGACGTTTATAACGTTTTCGATACCGTCAGCCGCAAGGAAGCTGTCTGTGAGCAGACCTCCCGCTTCTCCGCCGGAAGCCCCCCAGCTTATGCCTATCTTGCCGGACTGCGATATCTCCTCCGTCTGGTCGCTGGTCTGTTTCATCAGAGGAAGTATCCTTGTATAAACTTCCTTGATGGCGATAACTGCGTCTATATCGGAGCTGTCAGCGGTAAGCGGAGACCTGACCGCCGTCACCTTTGCCGGACAAGGAGAGATAAAGATGACTCCTATATCCTCAGAGGGAAGCCCGGTATCTTTCATCGCCTTAGCCCTTGCCTGTTTAGCGGCGATATCCACAGGGGCGTTCACCGGCAGCAGGTGTTCTATAAGGTTCGGGAACCTGACCCGTATAAGTTTGATAACAGAGGGGCAGGCGGTGCTGATAAACGGTCTCTGTTCCGGGTGTTCAGCCACATACTTCCTGCTTATCTCAGAGACCAGTTCCGCAGCGGCGGAGACCTCGTACACGTCGTCGAAGCCCATCATTTTAAGCGCCCTTAGCACGATATTCACGTCGTCAAGGTTATTGAACTGCCCATAGAACGACGGCGCAGGCAGGGCGACTTTATACTTGAACCTATCCATAGCTTCCACAGGGTCATAGTCAGCCTTTTTAGCGTGGTGAGGGCAGACCCTTATACACTCGCCGCAGTCGATACAGAACGGTTTTATGATATGAGCCTTGCCGTTTCTCACTCTTATTGCCTGTGTAGGGCAGCGTTTTATACAATTTATACAGCCTTTGCAAAGGTCGCTGTCAAGTTTAACGGAATTTTCAAAGGTATCTTCCAAAACGATCCCTCCTATTTCAGACTCAACTCAGCAGGAGACCTGCCTGTCACGGCTCAGGTATTATGTATGACCATAGTGACGGTAGTTCCCACTCCCAGTTCAGTCTCTATCTTCATTTCGTCTGAATACTTTTTCATATTGGGAAGTCCCATTCCTGCGCCGAATCCCAGCGATCTGACGTTCTCGGACGCTGTGGAATAGCCTTCCTGCATAGCCTTATCTATATCGGCTATGCCCGGGCCTTTATCTTTCAGCACCAGAGTAATATCCTCCGGTGATATCTCCACGTCTATGACTCCCCCATCTGCGTGTATGACCATATTTATTTCGCCCTCATACATTGCGATGGCGACTTTTCTCACCACTTCCGGGTCGCAGCCCATTTTTTTCAGTTTGCCCTTTACGTCGCTGGAGGCTTCCCCTGCTCTGGTGAAATCGGTCTTATCTACTTTATAGTGGAATTTAAGCGTACTCAATGCGACGCACCTCCACGCAGTCCGTTTTCATAGAGGATACCGCAAGCCTCGAACATTCTCTTCTGGGTCGCCATGATAACTATATCTCTTTCCTCAGCCAACTTGATGACCGTTTCGTCCGGCTCTTTGCCCCTGACGAAGCAGATGCAGATTATATCCATCATTTCGGCGGTACGCACCGTCTGGGGGTTGCAAAGTCCTGTCACCAGCACCGACTGGTCTTTCACGAATGCCAGCACGTCGCTCATCATATCCGAGCCGCAGGCGGTATGTACTTCCCTGCCCAGGTTTTCTTCGCAGCAAAGCACGGTAGCTTCCAGGTGATCCCTTATATCTGCTATTGTCATAAACACAGCTCCTTTTTCAAGTTTGTTAATGTGTACAAAAAACACATTTGTTTTACGAAAATATATATACAATTAGAATAACATCTTTTTTTAACTTTGTCAAGGGCAAGAAAGCGCTGGACGGCTGAGTATATTTTCCAGAGCAAAAAAGCTCCCCGGCAAGGGAGGAGCTTAAAGTATTTCCTATTTCTTTTTAGTTTTGGCAGGAAGTTCTCTTTCAGAGGTCACGCCGCCGAAGCATAGTCCCACCAGCAGGAAGAACACCGGCGCAGAATTTATAGCCGACGCACTGAAAAGCGCCTGAGCCAGGTAAGCTCCGCAGGCGGTGAAAGCCCCTGCGCTCACCCAGTTGTCGGTCTTGGCGAAAAAGCCGGAGATCTTCTTTGCGCCTCTTCTTGCCGCCGCCGCCAGAAATCCCAGGTAGAACGCCAATGAGATAACTCCGGTAGAAGCAGCCATAGTGATATACTCGTTATACGCCTTATCGGGGAGTCCCACCACCGTATAGGCGTCCGGGGAGACAGCCGCAGCCACGCAGTCGCTTCCCGTTCCGAACAGCCAGTGGTCTTTAAATATACTCAGGGTCTCTTTCCACATATGGGGGTAGACCCCTGCGCCGGAGGTATTCTGGTAGATAGGTCTTGAGAGCATAAGTCTATAGAAAGAGTCGGTCTCGGCGATATAGGCGTCGTTAAGGTAAAAGATACCCGTAAGCTTCAGCAGGAGCAGTTCCGCCGCCGCTATTATCAGGCAGAGCAGCCATCTTCCCAGGGGATTTTTCAAAATGCCCTTGACGAACAGTCCGTTGCCGGAGCGTATCCTTATTATTTCCACAATTGCCGCTATCAGGAAAGCAGCTGCAATTCCAACCAAAGCCGCCAGGTCGTCAGACGCAAAGCCTGCTGCGCAGATAACTGCCGCCGCTGCGAAATACGCCGCACGCTTAGGTCTTTTATCCTCCTGCATCAAGCCGTTGAGAGCCAGTCCCAGGGCTGCGGAGCAGGTCGCCGCCAAAGTAAAGGGAGAGCCTAAAAATCCATTTGCGGCGAAGTTTTCATACATTACGTTACCCGACTCGGCGATATACTCCCCGAAGAAGGTGGGGACAAGTTCCCTGGTAAAGGGGAGGGTCTGGAGCAGTCCCACCACCGAATGGAACGCCGCAAGGGCGATTATCACGTTTGCCAGGAGCTTGCGTTTTTGCTTATCCCAAAGGCAGCAGCCGGCGGCAAATATCCCCAGGTAGGCGACAATTGCGATAAGTCCTTCATATCTGCCGTCCGCACCGAACACCGCCTGCATTTTATTTCCCGACAGCGCAGCCGAGACTCCGCAGATAAGCAGGTAAGCCGCCGCCAGGAACATTCCCTTATTTTCACCGAAGCGAAAATATTTTTTCAGTCCGGCGATGATAAGCATGAGGAATCCGAAAAACCCGAAAGCCATCAGTGCGATAGGCGCAAATCTCAGCGCAGAAAGGGACTGTGCGTTTTTCGCCGCCGCTGCCGCCGCTGTTTCCAGTCCGCCGCTTATATAGTCGTTTCCTCTTTTTAAATAGTAAGGCAAAAAGCTCAGTGAAGTCACCGCCGCCGCTGCCGCAAGAAACCAGAACACCAGTTTCTGGTAGCCGCTGCTGGTCATATTCACTATAAAGTCTGTTTTCTCGTTATGCTTGAAATGTTTTCCCATATTTTCCAGTTGCCTGTTCCCTCCCCGGTATCATTTAACATTCAAAAACAAAAGGGGCAAAAGTAACTTTGCCCCTGTTATTTACAGTTTCCTGACTGCCGTCCTTATTTTGGGGCAGTTTATTTTGCGTACTCGATGGCTCTGCTTTCCCTTATCAGATGCACCTTGATCTGTCCGGGATAATCCATTTCGTCCTCGATCCTTTTGGCGATCTCTCTTGCCACAAGAGTCATTCTCTCATCGTTTACCTTTTCAGGCTGAACGATAATTCTCACTTCTCTGCCTGCCTGTATTGCAAAAGACTTATCAACTCCCTCATAAGAGCTGCATATCTCTTCAAGTTTTTGCAGGCGCTTGATATAATTTTCATAATTTTCGCTTCTCGCAGCAGGTCTTGCCGCTGAGATAGCGTCTGCCGCCTGTACCAGTGCGGCGATAACTGTACGGGTCTCAACGTCCCCGTGGTGAGCTTCTATAGCGTGTATAACGTCAGGGCTTTCCTTATACTTCTTGCAAACATCCACGCCTATCTGCACATGAGAGCCTTCGATCTCATAGCTGAGCGCTTTTCCTATATCGTGCAGAAGTCCCGCTCTTCTTGCAAGGTTTGCGTCTACTCCCAGTTCGGAAGCCATCATTCCTGCCAAGTGCGCCACTTCTATGGAGTGATCCAGCACGTTCTGGCGGTAGCTGGTCCTGAACCGCAGCCGTCCGATAAGTTTTACCAGTTCGTGGTTAAGACCGTGCACGTTAGTTTCCAGCACGGCTCTTTCGCCCTCCTGCTTGATCTTATACTCAACTTCCCGTCTGGCTTTCTCCACCGTTTCTTCGATACGGGTGGGGTGTATCCTGCCGTCCTGGATAAGTTTTTCCAGCGCTATCCTTGCCACTTCACGTCTTACCTGGTCGAAGCAGGACAGCGTGATAGCTTCGGGGGTATCGTCTATGATAAGATCGACCCCGGTAAGGGTCTCTATAGTCCTGATATTCCGGCCCTCCCGTCCGATGATCCTACCTTTCATCTCGTCGTTAGGCAGCGGCACGACTGACACTGCCGCTTCGGAGACCTGATCCGCTGCGCATCTTGCGATAGCCAGGGAGATATACTGTCTCGCCTTATCCTCGCACTCGTCTTTCAGCTGCGCCTCATAGCTTGAGATCTTCACAGCTTTCTCATGCACCAGCTCGTCCTCCAGCGATCTGAGAAGGTAATCCTTTGCCTGTTCCTTGGAAAATTCGGAGATCCTTTCAAGCACTTCCAGCTGACTTCTCTTTATCCTGTCGGCTTCACTGAGTTTTTCGTCAACGTTTTTCAGCTTGTTCTGGAGGGTCTCCTCTTTCTTCTCGATGTTATCCAGTTTGCGGTCCATAGTTTCTTCTTTCTGCTGGACACGTCTTTCCTGTCTGGACACTTCAGCTCTTCTTTCTTTTATCTCTTTTTCCGCCTCGGTACGATTCCTATGTATCTCGTCCTTGGCGTTGATGAGAGCTTCCTTTTTCAGGCTCTCTGCGTTCTTCTTTGCGTCATCTATTATTCTCTGCGCTTCGGTCTCCGCCGACCCGATAGCTGACTCGGCGGTCTTGCGTCTGTATTTTATTCCCATTTTAAACAGAATAGATCCGCTTATTGCCGAACCGACTATAAATGCTGCGACACAAAGAAGAACAGCTATACCAATTCCTATTTCCATCGGTTTAGCCTTCCTCCTTTTATCAAATTGTAAAGTTTCTAAACCGCAGAACTTGTCTATCCTGCGGAGCATAAATGCTAAACATACAAAAAAATGTACAAAGTCATTATACATCTATTCTCTCAAGATGTCAAGCAGTTTTCAGCTTTTTCAGCAAAAAATCGCCTTATCCGCAGGGTTGTTCACAATTTGTTTACTAATACGCTCTTTACAAAGGGGGAGATGGGTGTTAAAATATATTTTGTAGGGGAGCGGGAGAGCTTCCCGGATTAGTAAAATATGAAAGAGAAATCACTGACGGAGGAACACTTCCCCGACAAAGCGGTCTTTCAGAGAGCGGACGCCGATGGCTGCAAGCGTCTGCGGCTGCGTGGGTGGAGCGGACCGCCTCCGGAGAGCGTCCAACCAACGCCGCAATGCTGCGTTAAAGCAAAACGAGGGGGACAATTCCCCGAACGAGGGTGGAACCACGGCAATACCGTCCCGAATGGCAGTTTTTCATGCACATTCGGGGCTTTTTTGTTTAATATTGAAAGGAGGAAGATCATGGGCATTGAAGTCAGGGAGTTAGACATTTCGCAGGCAAGCGAATGCATACGGGTACTGAGGGAGAGTTTTGGCGGCATAGCGGAGGAGTTATCCTTATCCGACAAGGTATATCCTTTATTTCCGGCGTTCATCACAGCCGAGCGGTTGATATTTGAAACGGGCAACGGCGTAAAGCTGCTGGGGTTATTTGACGGCGGCGAAATGATAGGTCACTGCGGATTAGACATACGAGAGCGTGAAGTTATACTGACCAGGCTGTGCGTTATACCCGAAAGGAGGGGCTGCGGTCTGGGGAAAGTTCTTGTAGAGCGTGCCAAGGAGCAGACAGCCGAGCTAGGCGCCGGCAGGGTCACGGCGTGGGTGCGTGAAGGCAGCGGCAGGTTAGCGGAATGGTTCATCGGTCAGGGGTTTGTCGGCGGAGAGGTCAGGCATTTGCCGGATCTTCCATATCCGACGGTAAGGTTCACGGCGGAAGTATAGGGTCTGCGGCTTATCAGAAAGGGGGTATCGGCGGCTTTGAGGACGGTTTTTGCCTGCATTTTTTACGGGCTTTCGCTGATAGGGCAAGGCATACAGACTTTACTGCTTTACTACACGGCTTCGGGGGTCGGTATACCCACCAGGTTAGCGGTATTATTATTCATACCTGTATTCATCGTCACATACTGGTTCACGTTAGCGTTTGACGCTCTCAGCACCACGAAGAGGTCTGCCATCGTCACCGGCAGCACCGGCACGAAGATAATGGTGAAAGACACGGTATTTCCCAAGCGCATAAAGAAGTTATTACGTCTGATCTCATTTTTATGGACAGCGGCGATAGTTGTGATCTGGGTATACTTTTTTATACATTACTCGCTTTGGTATCTTTTATAATTCAGGCGGCATATGCTGCCGGGTAAATTTTACATAACGTTGGGTCGGGCGGCTTTTGCCGCCCCCCCGCAGCGGAGCTTCAGCTCCGCAGGATACCGGCAGGGGCTTCAGCCCCTGTTGGGAGACTGAATGGACTCCGCCGCAGGCGGAGGACATCTGCGGGGGCGACCCTGAA
>CANRLY010000079.1 GCA_947631585.1 uncultured Clostridia bacterium | reverse complement strand
TAATATTTTTTGCTGACGTGATTTTTCGGGGAAAGTATCCTGTGTGCAAGTGCGCCGTCGTCGGTGATTAGGACCAGTCCCTCGGTGTCCTTATCCAGCCGTCCTGCCGGAAAAAGCCCTTTTCTGCGAAGTTCAGGGGGCAGCAGCGACAGCACGGAAGGGGAGCTGCCGTCCTCTTTGGTGGAGCAGACGCAGCCGGCAGGCTTGTTGAGCATTATATATATAAATGTATCTGCAATACTCTATCTTCTCGCCGCAGACGCACACGCTGTCCGAATCCTCGTTTATCTGAAGCTCCGGTCTTTTCACAACTGCGCCGTTGACCGTGACCTGTCCTTTGCGGCAAAGCTCTTTCACTCCGCTGCGGGAGAGGTCTCCTTTCTGTGAGGAAATGAATCTGTCCAGTCTCATACCATGCCTCCTTTCATTATTATATAACAGCCGTCAGCCGTGGTCAACAGTTTTTTTAAAACAGTTTGTCATTGTTCTGTCCGCAGCCGCATATACATTATAAAAAAAGAAAGCGGGGAAGACTATGTTTGTCAAGACCTTTAAGATCAGGAAGCCCGGTATACTGCTGCTTGGCGCAGGAGCTGCTCTGCTGGCGCTGATAGTGATAGCGACAGTCCTTGCAGGCGGTTCAAGGACAAGAGAATACCCAATGAAAACCGAGGAGCAGCGTCAGAGCTTCCTTAAAGAAATGGGCTGGGAAGTGCCGGAAGAGTACGACGAGTGCAAGGTGGTCATAATCCCATCGGAATTTAACGACGTCTACAAAAACTACAACGAGCTTCAGAAGAAGCAGGGCTTCGACCTGGAAAAGTACAAGGGCAGAACGGTGGAGATCTACAGCTACACGGTGAAAAATTATCCCGACCACGAAAACAACATTATTTGCAGCCTGATGGTCTGCGATGGTACTCTTATAGGAGGGGACGTCTCCTGCGTGGAACTGGACGGCTTTATGCAGGGACTGAAAGCGCAGACTGAATAAAAGACGTGTAAATGGCGGGTGACGGTTTTGACAGAACTGTCGCCTGCTTTTTTGTCAGGGAGTTTCATAAATAAAATGTAAATTTTGCATTAATAAAATACAACTTTTTACATTGACAAAGTGAAAAAGATCGTTTTTCCAAGGGAAAGCTCCCCTGCATTGCCGGAAAAGCTCAGAGAAAACGATTTTTTTGTAGAAAATGCACAAAAAGAACGCCGCAGCTTGTACGAAAAAATTATAGAAATTTTAATTTGAATGTGATATAATTATTTTGTCTGATAAGATGGATTATCTGTGTCCGCAGCGATATGGAAATTTACTTATAACGAGACTCTTTGCCGCCGACGGCGGTTTGCTATTATTACACAGGAGGTTTAGAAATGGGCAAAAAAACATCTACCATTCCGTTTAACGGAACGCCGGAACAAGAAGCCAAGCTCAGGGAGATAATATCGGCTCACAAGGCTGATAAAGGCGCTCTTATGCCGGTGCTTCAGCAGGCTCAGGAAGTTTACGGTTATCTTCCTATCGAGGTTCAGGAGATCATCGCAAAGGAGATGGACATTCCGCTTGAGAAGATCTACGGCGTTGTCACCTTCTATTCGCAGTTTTCTCTCAACCCCAAGGGCAAATATACCATATCCGTATGTCTGGGAACTGCCTGCTATGTAAAAGGTTCGGGAGACATTTTCAACAAGATCAGCGAAGTGCTGGGCATCAAGGGCGGAGAGACCACTCCGGACGGAAAGTTCTCTCTTGTTGACTGCCGCTGCATAGGCGCTTGCGGACTTGCTCCCGTCATGACGGTCAACGACGATGTTTACGGACGTCTTACAGTTGACGAGATCGCAGGTATACTTGAAAAATATCAGGATTAAAAGGAGCTGGTCAGAATGATGACCGAGCTTTCGCTCAACGTTCTTGACGTGGCGCAGAATTCAGTAAAGGCAGGGGCTTCCCTGATCGGGATCACCGTGGAAGCGGATACGGAAAACGACCGTCTCACAATAGTTATCGAGGATAACGGCTGCGGTATGACCGAGGAGCAGGTAAAACAGGTAACGGACCCGTTTTATACTACGAGGACCACCAGAAAGGTGGGACTGGGAGTGCCATTTTTCAAACTGGCTGCCGAAAGCGCAGGAGGACGGTTCGGCATTGCCTCAGAGCCTGGGAAAGGAACGAAAGTCACGGCGGAGTTCAGACTGTCCCACATCGACAGAATGCCGCTGGGGGATATGACGGAAACGATCCACAGCCTGGTGACAATGAACGTTGATATTGATTTTCTGTATGTTTATCGGGTGGATAAGCGGGAATTTACTCTGGACACCAGAGAATTCCGAGAGATACTGGGAGGAGTTCCCTTCAATATGCCGGAGGTGTCCGGTTATATAAGGGATTATCTCAGCGAAAACAAAGCTGAGACGGACGGCGGAGTTATCTTGTAAGACCGCCGGCCTGAAGTTTTTATAAAATGATGACAGGAGGATCCAGATGAAATCTTTAGAAGAATTAAAGGCTATTCGTGAGAAAATGCAGGGACAGGTCGGACTCAGAGCCGAGGACGACACGGTGACAAGAGTAGTTGTGGGAATGGCGACCTGCGGTATCGCAGCAGGCGCAAGACCTGTACTGGCAGCTTTTGCGGACGGCGTGCAGAAAAAAGGACTTACAAATGTTATGGTCACTCAGACAGGCTGTATCGGACTTTGCAAGTACGAGCCTATCGTTGAGATAATGGAGCCGGGCAAGGAAAAGGTCACTTATATAAAGGTGACTCCCGAAAAGGCTGAGGAAATAATCGACCAGCACCTGGTAAGAGGTCAGATAATTTCCGATTATACAATTAAATAAGGAGGAATACTAAATGTATCGTTCACACGTTTTGGTTTGCGGCGGAACAGGTTGTACCTCCTCCGGAAGCCAGCATATCATCGAAGCGCTGAATACCGAGATCGAAAAGAACGGACTTAAAGACGAAGTTCAGGTGGTAAAGACCGGTTGCTTCGGTCTGTGCGCTCTCGGCCCTATAATGATAATCTACCCGGAGGGAACTTTCTATTCTATGGTGAAGCCGGACGATATCCCTGAGATCGTTTCCGAACACCTGCTCAAAGGAAGGATCGTTTCCAGACTGGTTTATAAGGAGACTGTTACCGACGACGGCATCAAGTCCCTTAACGACACTAATTTCTATAAGAAACAGCACAGAGTAGCTCTGAGAAACTGCGGAGTCATCAACCCCGAAAATATCGAGGAGTATATCGGTACCGGCGGATATGAGGCTCTGGGTAAGGTGCTTACCGAAATGACCCCTGAACAGGTTATCCAGACTATACTGGATTCCGGACTCAGAGGAAGAGGCGGCGGAGGATTCCCCACCGGTCTTAAATGGAAACTGGCAAGAAATATCGTTCCCGACGCAGACCAGAAGTACGTCTGCTGTAACGCCGACGAGGGCGACCCCGGCGCTTTCATGGACCGTTCTGTTCTCGAGGGAGACCCCCACGTTGTCCTGGAAGCTATGGCTATCGCAGGATATGCTATCGGCGCAAGCCAGGGTTATATTTATGTAAGAGCTGAGTATCCTATCGCTGTAAAGAGACTGGAGATCGCTATCAGACAGGCTAGAGAATACGGTCTGCTGGGCAAGGATATCTTCGGCACGGGATTTGACTTCGATATCGGTCTGAGACTGGGCGCAGGCGCATTCGTGTGCGGCGAGGAGACCGCTCTTATGACCTCTATCGAGGGCAACAGAGGCGAACCCAGACCCCGTCCTCCGTTCCCGGCAGAAAAAGGCCTTTTCCAGAAGCCTACAATTCTGAATAACGTTGAAACTTATGCAAACGTTCCCCAGATAATCCTTAACGGACCGGAGTGGTTCGCTTCTATGGGAACTGAAAAGTCCAAGGGAACTAAAGTGTTCGCTCTGGGCGGAAAGATCAACAATACCGGTCTGGTGGAAGTTCCTATGGGAACTACACTGAGAACTGTTATAGAGGAGATCGGCGGCGGAATACCCAATGGAAAGAAGTTCAAGGCGGCTCAGACCGGCGGACCTTCCGGCGGCTGTATCCCTGCGGAACACTACGATATCGAGATCGACTACGATAACCTTATCGCTATCGGCTCTATGATGGGTTCGGGCGGACTTATCGTTATGGACGAGGATAACTGTATGGTGGATATCGCTAAGTTCTTCCTGGAATTTACAGTTGACGAGTCCTGCGGAAAATGTACCCCCTGCCGTATCGGTACAAAGAGACTGTATGAACTGCTCGATAAGATAACCAAGGGCAACGGAACTCTCGAAGATATAGACAAGATCGAAAGACTTTGCTACTATATCAAGGAAAACTCCCTGTGCGGTCTGGGACAGACTGCGCCTAACCCGGTGCTTTCTACCCTTCGCTACTTCAGGGACGAGTACATAGCTCATGTGGTGGACAAGAAGTGCCCTGCCGGAGTTTGCAGATCGCTGCTCCAGTATTACATCGACCCCGATAAGTGCCGCGGCTGTACTCTCTGTGCAAGACAGTGCCCTGCAAACGCTATCTCGGGAACAGTCAAGAATCCTCACGTTATCGATACAGCTAAGTGTATCAAGTGCGGCGCCTGCATGGAGAAATGTAAGTTCGGCGCTATCTCGAAGAAGTAATAGGGAGGAATTTAGAAATGGAAATGGTAAATATTAAAATAAACGGGATCCCTGTTTCTGCGCCTAAAGGTTCAACTATCCTGGAAGCGGCAAGGATCGCCGGAACTGAGATACCCACCCTTTGCTTCCTCAAGGATATAAACGAGATCGGCGCTTGCCGTATCTGCGTTGTGGAAGTCAAAGGCGCAAAAAGCCTGGTGGCGTCCTGCGTTTATCCGATAAACGAGGGAATGGAAGTTTTCACCAATACTCCTAAGGTCATCGAGTCCAGAAAACAGACGCTCCAGCTCATTCTTTCCAACCACGACAGAAAATGCCTTTCCTGCGTAAGAAGCGGAAACTGTGAGCTTCAGGCTCTCTGTAAATATTACGGAGTTGACGACGAGGGCTACTATGACGGCGTGAGAGACCGCTACGAAATAGACTACAGCGCAGCCCATATGATAAGAGATAACAACAAGTGTATCCTTTGCAGAAGATGCTCGGCAGTCTGCGAAAAGGTGCAGGGTATCGGCGTTATCGGCGCAAACGAAAGAGGATTCAGGACAAATATCTCTTCTCCCTTTGAAATGGGACTGGGAGAGACTTCCTGCGTATCCTGCGGACAGTGTATCGCCGTTTGCCCGACCGGAGCTATCACTGAAAAGGATAACACCGCCGAAGTGTTCAAGGCTCTTGCCGACGACACCAAGACAGTTATCGTTCAGACCGCTCCGGCAGTAAGAGCTGCTCTGGCTGAGGAATTTGGCAATCCTATAGGAACTAACGCAGAGGGCAAAATGGCTGCCGCTCTCAGACGCCTGGGATTCGATAAGGTGTTCGATACCGACTTCGGAGCTGACCTTACCATAATGGAAGAAGCTCACGAGTTCGTTGAAAGAGTTAAAAACGGCGGAAAACTGCCGATGATAACCTCCTGCTCGCCGGGCTGGGTAAAATACTGCGAACATTACTTCCCGGATATGACGGAAAATCTTTCCAGCTGTAAGTCTCCTATGCAGATGTTCGGCGCAACTGTAAAAACATACTATGCCGAGAAGATGGGTCTTGACCCCAAGGATATAGTTGTAGTTGCAGTAATGCCCTGCACCGCTAAGAAGTTCGAGATAGGCAGGGACGATATGTCCGCAGCAGGAGTAGCTGACGTTGATTTTGCGATCACTACCAGAGAACTTGCAAGAATGATAAACAGAGCAGGCATACAGTTCAACAGCCTGCCGGAGGAGAAGTTCGACGATCCTCTGGGTATCTCTACCGGTGCGGGAGTTATCTTCGGCGCTACCGGAGGAGTTATGGAGGCTGCGCTCAGAACTGCCGTTGAGACTCTTACAGGAGAAGAGCTGCCAGCTCTTGACTTCGTTGACGTAAGAGGAACTCAGGGTATCAAGGAAGCAACTTACAACGTTGCCGGAATGGATATCAAGGTAGCGGTGGCTTCCGGACTGAGCAATGCAAGAGAACTGCTGAAAAAGGTCAAGAACGGCGAGGCGGATTACCACTTTATCGAGATAATGGGTTGTCCCGGCGGCTGCGTAAACGGCGGCGGTCAGCCTCAGCAGCCCGGTTATGTCCGCAACACCACGGATATCAAGGCTCTCAGAGCTAAGGTGCTTTACGATATCGACGCTTCGATGCCGGTGAGAAAGTCTCACGAAAACGAAGCTATCAAGCAGCTTTATTCTGAATATTTCGGAGAACCCGGTTCTGAAAAAGCTCATCACGTTCTGCATACGACTTATGTCAAGAGAGGTCTCTACGACTGATGAATTGATGAGTCGGCAAACTGGCAAGTAAGATAACGGAAACGGATCTTCCTGTGAGAAGGTCCGTTTTCTTTGCGATTTCGCCGTGATTTCATAATTATTCTGTAATTTATCATTTTTTTATCACAAACAAGGGTATAATTATATTTGCAATAAGGAAAAGACATGATGGATTCAAAGCAGGATAATGCCTGTGTTCGGAAGGAGCGTTAATATCATGTATGATGGCAGCAATTCCCCTGAAGATCGTGAACGTCAGGAGAGAATGGAAGATCAGGACAGGTACAGCGAGTATTCGTTTTATCCGGAGGAGAGCGTAAAGGCTTCGGCGAAAAAGAAGCGATCCGGCAGCCGGATATTCCTGAATACGCTTCTGGTGGCAACTATGGTCATTGCGCTGGGAACTACTTCGCTGATAGGATACACACTGCTTTCAGGAAGATACAACATCTCTTCGCCCACAACTGACAAGGGAAACAAAATGCCGGCTTCGGCAGGAACGACAGTTCAGGACACTGAGGTGGAGAGCATAAGGACCGACTTGCCGACTCTTACGCAGCTTTCCACGCCGGACGATGCGCTTTCGATACCGGAAATAGTTGAGAAAGTATCGCCGTCGGTGGTGGGAATTTCCACAACAACGCCGACCGGAGTGGCAGTGGGAACAGGAATAATCATGAGTTCTGACGGCTATATACTTACAAACGCCCATGTGATAGAAAACGGTACTGAGATCACGGTGGTGCTTTCAAAGACGTTTGATTCAGAGCAGATAAAGGCGGAAGTTATAGGTTCAGACGAGCAGAGCGACATTGCCGTGCTGAAGATAGACAAGGAAAATCTTCCGGCGGCTGAGTTTGGAAAGTCTTCCGAACTGGTAGTCGGCGAAGCGGCGATAGTTATAGGAAATCCGCTGGGATTCGAGCTGGAGGGTTCGGTAACGGCAGGAATAATCTCTGCGCTGAACAGAACGCTCACCATTGACGACAGGGAGCTTAATCTTATCCAGACGGACGCTTCCGTAAACCACGGAAACTCCGGAGGACCGCTGATAAACGCCTACGGACAGGTAGTCGGTATCACGTCGGTGAAGATAGAGTCCACCTACGGAGAGGGTCTGGGATTTGCGATCCCGATAGATGATGCAATGGTGATCGTTGAAGACCTGATGAAGTACGGTTATGTAAAGGGTCGTCCTTCGCTGGGAATTTCAGGCGAGGACGTTACCGAGATATACTCGATGTATTACGGCATACCCCAGGGATTTATCGTAAGAGCGGTAGACGAGGGCTCTGCTGCTGAAAAGGCAGGAATAAAGGTCAACGACATCATAATCGGCATAAACGGTCAGCTTATCACCAACATAAGCGAGTTCAACAAGTTAAAAGCGGATTTCAAGGCAGGCGATAAGATCAGCGTTTCGGTTTACCGTGACGGTGAGAGGCAAGACATAGACGTTATCCTTGATGAAGCGCACCAGGGCTGACAGCTTTGGTTTTAACCAATTAACCAGCTAGCCGCATAATTTTTTCATATTTCATTTTACTTCCACAACAGAGAAGCCGTCCTTTTGCAGGGACGGCTTCTTTGCGTACTTTTTCGGGTTGCAATTTTCACAAAATGGTGTATAATAGTCTATGGGAAGATGCGCAGCAGTTCACCGCCGCAAACGGCGGTGAACTTGCCGGGTCTCGCAGAGACCCGCCCG
>CANRLY010000078.1 GCA_947631585.1 uncultured Clostridia bacterium | reverse complement strand
TTAATCCCATAAGTGCAATTACAAGATTCTTTTTCATTTTGTTTCGACAGCTCTTTTCATGGCAAGCATTGCAGCCCCCAGAATATTAAGTTCCTCTATCTCCGCCACCGAAGCCGTGGCAATTGAATGATCTGCCGCCTTTGCGATTATCTCGTCAAAAAGCAGTTCACGCTTCTTTTCTGACAATTTCTTACTGTCGTTGATACCCGGTATTATAACGTCCTTATCGAACACCACCGCAGCCGCATAAACGTCCCCTGCCAGCGGACCTCTTCCTGCTTCGTCAACTCCGCAGAAGCAGCTGTATTCCCTGCGTATCTCGTTGTCAAATTCAAACAGTTCGTTCATATCATTGCTCCCTCGCCGGAAGTTCGAGCGTTAGTCTGCCCAGTTTTCCGCTTCTGAATTCGTCCAATACGGTTATTGCCGCCCTTTCGGTATTAACTTCTCCGCCCGACACCAGAAACCCGCGTTTTGTGGCAACACGGCAAAGCAGTTCATAACCCTTTTCGCAGCCGGACGTCTCGTTGTTTTCAGGAAGTTCGTCAATACTTATCCCATAGCGGTCGGTAAGCTGCTGAGGATAGTCATCAACGACCAGTTCCAGAAACCTGCAAGCCAGATACTCCATATCGGTAACATCGTCCTTGACTGCGCCTGTAAACGCCAGTCTTTCTCCCACCAGCTTATCCTGGAACTTAGGCCAGAGCACACCGGGCATATCCAGAAGTTCCAGACCTTTTCCGGCTGCAACCCACTGTTTTCCTCTGGTAACTCCGGGTCTGTCCTCCACCTTGGCTCTCTTAGTACCTGCCATTTTATTGATAAAAGAGGATTTTCCCACATTAGGTATACCGACCACCATTATTCTTACTGGTCTGCCTACCATTCCTTTTTTGTTCCAATCGGAAATACGGTCGCTCAACATCTCATTGAGTATGGGAAGTATCCTGTTAAGATTCCTTCCGCTGCGGCAATCCACCGCCGCTGCGAACTTCCCTTGTTTCTTATAATAGTCTATCCAGGCGGAAGTAGCGTTTCCATCGGCGGCGTCGCACTTATTCAACAGGATAAGTCTTGGTTTTCCGCCTGCCAGGTAGTCCATTTCAGGATTTGCGCTGGAATAAGGTATTCTGGCGTCCCTGAGTTCAACCACCGCATCGACCAGTTTAAGGTTTGACATAATTAGCCGTCTGGTCTTTGCCATATGTCCGGGAAACCACTGTATATTAGAAACTTCGCTCATTTCAGTTCATCAACTCTCCAGTCATGACTTCAAACTTATTTTCAACTGTTGAAAACCGGAAAAACACCTTTCCGACAATATCATCATTACTTATAAAACCAATGCTTCTGCTGTCAGTTGATCTGTTTCTGTTGTCCCCCATGACAAAAACGCAGTCCTCAGGCACATTGTAAACGTATTTTCCTGTACTTTCATCGTAATAATTCATATCGAAAAGTCCGGTATCAGTCATAAAGTCATAAGTATAATCTTCGTTCAGGTCTGTTCCGTCAACGCTTACCTGGTTGTTTTCGTAATCTATAGTAACGGTCTGACCCTCGGTGGCGATGACCCTTTTAACTATCATTTCTTCCAGCACATCTGAATACAGCACCACAACGTCGCCTTGTTTCGGGGTGTACATAACGTTTGTGACCAGTAGTTTGTCGCTGTCGTACAGGGTAGAATTCATAGACGGACCTTTTACAGAAAACAGTCTTATCACAAAACTAAACAAAAGCACCACTGCAAACACAGATATTACAATTACCTCCAGCCAGTCAAGAATACTGTCAAGAGTGACCGCATCGCAGTTCGTTTCGCTGTCAAAGCTCATTTTAAAAACTCCACATTTCAAATAAATGATTTAAACGGATACAGTCTGAATATTAACTTTCCGATGATCTGGTCCTCCGGCACAAGACCGACAAATGCGCTCCTGCTGTCAGTTGAGTCCTGACGGTTATCGCCCATCACGAACACATAGCCTTCCGGTATCGTGATATTGCCGTACTCGTCCCTGGCATAATTTTCGTAAACCGTCTCAAAATCCTCCTCATAGTTAGTAGGATTATTGATATAAGGCTCATCAAGGGGAACGCCGGGTTCGCCATCAACATAGACAAGACTTTCATCAAAATTTATCCTGAGCTTCTGTCCGCCCACTGCTATCACACGCTTTACCAGCACCTTATTCAGCGATGCGTTTGTGTTATTGAAAACTATAATATCGCTTTGCTTAGGCGTATAGAACAGCCCTGACACTATCAGCTTTTCGCCGTTTTTCAGGGTAGGCAGCATAGAACTTCCGTCAACTATTACTATCCTGATTATAAAGGTGAAAACAAGCAGAGCTATAAAACAGTACAGCACAAGAGTTTCCAGCCAGTCCATCACTTCGTCCAGCACGCTTGACCGATAGTTATCTTTGTTGTTTTTCAACGTTTCCTTATCTTCCATAGCGACCTCCGTTACCAGATACATTATACATTAATATTTTACCAAAAAATCAAACGGATTTCAAGTGTTATTATCCAATTATTTAAGTTCTCAGCAAAAATACAAGGAGCAGACCCAAAAAGATCTGCTCCAATTCCTATCATCTGATAGCTTCTTTTACCTTTGCAGCCTTGCCGACTCTGTCTCTGAGATAATAGAGTTTAGCTCTGCGGACACGGCCTCTGCGGACTATCTCCACTTTTTCAACGACCGGCGAATGAAGTGGGAATACCCTCTCTATGCCACAGCCGTGAGCTACACGTCTTACAGTGAATGTTTCGCTGATACCGCCGTGCTTCTTAGCAATAACAGTACCCTCAAACACCTGTATCCTGGACTTGTCGCCTTCCTGGATCTTTACATGGACCTTAACGGTATCTCCCACATTGATCTCAGGCACTTCGGTTTTCATGCTTGACTCAGAAATGAGTTTTAAAGCGTCCACTTTAAAATACCTCCTATTATTTACAGACATTCATACACCTGCTAATGCAGGTCAGCGGACTATCCTCTTTAATGTCAGCGGTTTTCACCGCAATGGCACTAACTCTCGTCGGGTGACCGACGGTAATTCAAATGCTTTAATATTATATCACATATCGGGACGGGTTGCAATAATTTTTTATGAAAAATTTTCACCATTTTTACACAGTATTTTTGTGCGTTTTGCACTAAAAGACAGGATCTCGATCTTAGTTTTTGCTGAAAAAGCTTCCAGCAGCGGTGCGAAATTCAGATTAAAGCCGTTGCCTGCGGAAGCCGCAAGTCTCAGCGACACCACGGTCTCGTCGCTGTCTATGGAAATATCCATCAACTGAACGTACTGTCTGACGTCCATTTCTTTAAACTCTTCCCTGCGGTTCTTCTTGGGTTTGACTCTTTTCATTATCTGTATCTTATCCGCAGAAAAAAAGTCCCTGAGCTTTTCTACAGCCTCTTCAGCCGGAACTGACGCAGTTATCCTGATGGTATAATCAGACTTTTCAATGTCGGTATGTTCATGGACAGGCGCACCGGCAGAAAGTATCTTTATCCCTTCCGGCAGGACAAGATTCAGTCTGCTGCAAATATCCTCCGGCTGCAAAAACTCCAGCAGCGCAATATCCATAAACTCAGTTTCGCTTTCAGTTCCCAATGAAAGGGGCAGCGGAAACATTAAATACTGCCTGGGATTAAACCCCTGAGTGTACCATACAGGCAGCTTTGCCCTTTTGAACGACCGCTGCATTACCCGTACAAGGTCAAGGTGGGAGATGAATTTTGCCGTTCCGACCTTAGTAAACATCAACCTGTAAACATATCTGTCCGGGTCTAGGTTCTGATTCTTAGGTGTTTGCGCCACAATAAACACCTCCATACTTTTTTGAAACTCCGCAGCCGGAACATTTTTCCTTACAGTTACAGGTAGTCTCTGCTTTATGGGCTTTCAGGTCTTCTCTTTCAAAAAACTTTTTAGACACCAGATAATCCAGGTGATCCCAGGGCAGCGTTTCCTCGAAAGTCCGTCTCCTGTTTGCGTAAAACCCAGTATCTATGCCACATTCATCAAACGCTTCCTGCCACAGTGAGAAGTTGAAATACTCGTCCCAGCTGTCAAAGGTGCAGCCTTTTTTCCATGCAAGATAAACCGCCTTTGACACACGCCGGTCTCCCCTTGCCAGGACAGCCTCCAGCAAGCTCACCTTTTTGTTGTGGTAATTGTACTTTATCTTGCTGGTGGTGATGTTTTCAAACAGCAGCTTTTGTTTTCTGGTTATCTCATCGGCAGTTGCCTGGGGTTCATACTGAAAAGGAGTAAACGGCTTCGGCACAAATGTAGCCGTAGAAATGGATATCTGGATACCTTTGCCCCTTTTAGACTTGTCCACCGAATAATAAAGGTCTATGATGCGGCGGGCAAGCTGAGCGATACCTATTATATCCTCGTCAGTCTCTGTAGGCAGACCCAGCATAAAGTACAGCTTTACCCCTGTATAACCGCCCTCGAAGGCAGTTTTGCAGGTACTCATTATCTCCTCTTCGGTTATGTTCTTGTTGATAACGTCACGCAGCCGCTGAGTGCCGGCTTCAGGCGCAAAGGTAAGACCGCTTTTACGCACGCTCTTTATCTTTTCCAGCAGTTCCTCGCTGAAGCTGTCTATTCTCAGCGACGGCAGCGAAAGGTTGATGTTTTCACCGTCCGTATAGTCAACAAGTTCGCTGAGGAGCTTATCTATCTCTGAATGGTCGCTTGTTGACAGAGAAGAAAGAGAAACTTCCTCATAGCCGGTGTTTTCACAGAGGGCTTTGGTCTGCCCTGATATGGTGTCAACGTTCTTTTCCCTGAACGGTCGGTAAATAAATCCGGCCTGGCAAAATCGGCAGCCTCTTATGCAGCCACGAAGCACTTCCACGACCGCCCTGTCGTGAACTATAGAAGTGAACGGTACTACGAAGTTTTCGGGATAGTAAACTGAATCCAGATCGTATATTACACGCTTTTTCACACGCTTTGGAGCTTCCGGCATATTCGGGACAACTTCTTTGATCGTTCCGTCTGCGTTATAGCTTACGTCGTAAAACGACGGCACATAAATGCCCTCTATCTTTGCAGCCTCCCGAAGAAATTCTTCTTTTGTGGGAGAATAAGGTTTCATCTTAGCATAAAGGTCAAGAAGTTCAAGGTTTACCTCCTCGCCCTCCCCCAATATGAACAGGTCTATAAAATCCACCATTGGTTCAGGGTTGCAGACGCATGGTCCGCCGGCAACAACTATAGGCATCAGTTCGGTACGGTCTTTTGCCAGCACTGGCAGTCCGGCAAGGTCAAGCATATTAAGAACGTTCGTATAAGAAAGTTCATACTGCAAGGTAAAGCCGATAAAGTCAAAATCTTTGATGGGGTCGTGGCTTTCCAGCCCGTAGAGCAGTATGCTGTTATCCCTCATTGCCTTTTCAAAATCCTTATCCGGCGCAAACACCCTTTCACACCAGTAGTTGGGTCTGCTGTTTGTAAGACCATACAGTATCTTCATGCCCAGGTGTGACATTCCTACATCGTAATTATCCGGAAAGCAAAACGCAAATCTCACGTCTGTCTGAGACTTGTCCTTAACGATGCTGCCGACTTCTCCGCCTATATAACGGGCAGGTTTCTGAGTTTTCATCAGCAGCTTTTCAAAATCTCCGTTCAACACCAGTACCTCCAGCTTTAAAACAGTTATATACTTATCTGATTATAACACATTTTTCTATAAAGTTCAACCGTCAGCAAAGTATTTCCGAGGCAATGATATAGCAGACCGTTACAGCAAGAGAAAGATTAATTCCGAACCTGACAAGTATGAGCGTCCCGGCAGCTGCAAGAACTAAACTGAACAGTTTTCGTATATTTTCAAAGCCGGGAGAGGTAAACGCAAAGCTCTCCAGCAGGCAGCCGCCGTCAAAGTTCCTGAACGGCATCAGGTTAAAAGAGCCTATTGCCGCATTGACCGCCGCAAACGTTCTTGCGCCTGCTATAACCAGAACAAGAGCTGAAGCAAGGTTAAACAAGCTGCCGGCGGCAAGTATTATTCTTTCCTGAAAAAGCGATACCGGGCTGCCGTCCGGGATTATCCTTATACCGCCGCCGTAAAACACCACGCTTTCAGGGCGGCAGCGGAATATCCACATAAAGTACAAATGTCCTATCTCATGGATAAGGCAGGCGGTAAGAGCCATTATCACCGCAGAACTGTCCCTGGCGTAAAACAGCACGGAAAAAAGCGCAAAAAAGCTGAACGACAGTCCTATCTGCGTTCCTCCCAATTTAAACTTCAGCAATCTTTCTTCCTCCCAGAAACAAGCTATCATTTGATTTTATGAGCATTAAAACAAAAAAATTCCGTACCTGTCTTTCAAGGTACGGAATAATGTCAGTCCTTATCTTTTTTTATCCTGAAAATCAACCTGAACAGTCCTGACAGGACTTTCGGGCTTTTTACCACAACGATCTTCATACAAAAACCTCCGAAAATGAATTTTGCGCTTTACATATTACATATTATTCATTTTCCGGAAAATGGTTCGATTTTTTTGAGATCAGCACAAGAAGTCTGCCTTTTTTAAAAGAAACAGCCGCAGTATCGTTTATCATCTCATTGCATACTCCCACGGGAAAGCTATAATTAAGGCAGCCGTCGCTGAGGGGATATTTCAAGCCGCTTGAATATATGTTTTCAACTTTTTCAGAGAAAGCAAACAACGAAAAGGAAAAATTTTCCTTGCGCTTAAATGTATACTCCCCAGGTCTCACAATGGTGATATACTCGTTTTCAGAAACGATAATGCCCTGTTTTCCATGCTCCGCAATAAAATTAAGAGACTGGATATTGGCAAAAGCGTGGTCGGCTCTTCCGCCCAGCGCCCCGAAAATAATTATCTCGTCGGCGTTTTCCTCCAGCGCCTTTCTTATGGCAAGCATGGTATCGGTGTCGTCCTTTTCGTAAGGGAATTTTTCTGTAGGAAATCCATCTGAAACAGGAACGTCTTTAAGGGAATCAAAGTCGCCCACAAGGATATCAGGCGCAAAACCGCACTTTTTCGCATAGACATATCCTGCGTCCGCACAGATAACAAAGTCGGCGGCTGGAAGTTCAAATGCAGTCAGGTCGCCGTCATTCATTATTCCGCCGCTGAAAATATAACAGACTTTCATTAATTATGCTCCCATTCTTTCAGCAGTTTAGCTTCTTCGTACATAACGACGTAATTTTCATACCGGCTCTCAGCAATAACGCCCTCCCCGACCGCAGCGATAACAGCGCAGTCCTTTTCCTTGGTATGGCTGCAATCGTGAAACCTGCATTTGCTGACAAAAGGCGCAAATTCGCTGAAACAGCTGCTAAGTTCGTCTTTATAGATTATATCGTACTTATTTGTATCAAAGGTGGAAAATCCCGGCGTATCAGCTATATAACCGCCCTGCTCCAGCGGATACAGTTCAACGTGGCGTGTAGTATGCTTGCCCCTGCCGAGTTTTTTGCTTATCTCGTTGGTCGCAAGCGCAAGTTCAGGGAACATATTATTCAGCAGCGAAGATTTTCCAACGCCGGTGTTACCGGTAAAAGCAGATATCTTTCCGGCAAGGAGGTCTTTCAGTTCAGAAGCGGTCTCAGGTTTTGTATTGTCCACCGAAAACACCGGTATTCCGGCTTTATCGTATATTTTTTTTAGGCCGCAGCAATTTTGCTTATCTATTTTGGTAAAGACCACCACCGGCTTTATTCCCTTATAAACTGAGATTGCAATAAATTTATCCAGAAGCAGCAGATCGGGTTCAGGCTCTACAGTAGAATTAACGAACACAAGGCAGTCAAGGTTAGCGACCGGAGGTCTTATCAGTTCAGATCTTCTGGGAAGCAATTCCGTAATAACGGCAGAGTCGCCGTTTACTGAAATTTTAACATTATCTCCGCAAAGCGGCGTGAGTTCAAGTTTTCTGAAAACCCCTCTTGCGGAACATCTGATAAGTTTGCGTTCATATACATCTGCGGAGACGTCCACAGTGTAGACGCCTCCGACAGCTTTTACAATTATTCCGTTGATGATTTTTTCTGTCATATTATTCAGCAGGTTGTTCGTTCTGAGACGGGTCGCTGGCAGGCCTTTCCGGGGCTTCGGTCGCCGGAGGGTCAG
>CANRLY010000077.1 GCA_947631585.1 uncultured Clostridia bacterium | reverse complement strand
AAAAAGGCAAAACTGGACATCGACGACCTGCTTACCAAAGCCAGGGTGAACGGTCACTTCGACCTGAGCCGCATAGAGTACGCAATTCTTGAAAACAACGGTGAAATATCATTTCTGCAAAAGGCTCAGGACCTGCCGCTGACTCCTGCGGACGCAGGGATAAACGTTTCCCCAAGCAGCATTTTCGTGAACGTTGTCATGGACGGAAAAATCATGGAAAAGAATCTTTCCCTTTGCGGAAAAGACGATCAGTGGCTCACCAAAAAGCTGGCGGAAAACAAATATTCAGTAAAAGACGTTTTCCTCGCAACTGTAGACGATTCAGGCACGCTGAACGTATTCCCTTACCAATTGGAGGAAAACAAAAAGAATTATTTTTCCTGAAGTTCCAAGAGCTTATTGTTTATCATGGAGACGGGAAATCCTACCACGTTATAGAAGTCGCCATCTATGCCGTCTGAAAGAAGCGCACCGTATCCCTGTATGCCGTATGCGCCGGCTTTATCAGCCGCTTCCCCGGTGGCGACATAGTCGTCTATATCGCTATCGGACAGCTGACGGAAGCTGACATTTGTCACGCAGGCGAAGCTTATCTGTCTGCCCTTATAGCAGACGCACACTCCGCTCACCACTCTATGTTTTCTTCCTGAAAGCAGCCGGAGCATTCGTTTTGCATCAGCATCTGAGGTGGGTTTCCCCAGGATATCGCCGTCAAGGGCAACCACGGTATCGCAGCCTATCACCACTGAATCGGCGTTTTCTCCGGCGACATCGGCAGCTTTGAGTTTTGCAAGATAAAGCGGCGTTTCCACGGCAGGGTCTTTAAAACCGTTTCTGACCTGTTCGGGTATCATCTCGTCCGCCTGTGACGGTATGACCTCATATTCCCGACAAAGCAGTTTCATAAGTTCACGGCGTCTGGGGGAATTTGAGGCAAGCACCACTCTTTTGCCCTCGAGAAATTTATTATTCAAAGCAAGTCCTCCGGTTTATACTGAGGTTTGATGATAATATCGGGATTTTCGGTTATTTCCAGTCTGAACTGTTCCTGCCACTCCTGGGGAGTGTAGTCGCTTACCGACACGGAAACATGGTTTTCGGTGCAGCCTATAGCTTCGCACAAAGCGGCTTTGAGCTTTTCAGCTGCAAATTTCTTTTGCTCATCGCTCCTGCCTTTGAGCATTTTTAAGGCGATATGCGGCATAATGTCACCTCCCGACTCAAATGGGGCTTCCGCACTGAGAGCAGAACTTTGTGCCTGACTCCTCTGCATTGCCGCAGTTGGAGCAGAACACTTTGCCTGTTCCGGCAGGTTTATCAGACTTCACCGGACTGCCGCATTCCGGGCAGAAAGCGGAATCATCGTCCAGACGTGCGCCGCAGTTATCGCACCTGAGCATCTCCCTGACGATGCCTTCCGGGCTGCTTGCAGGGATAAATTCGGGAACGATAGGCGCTGCCGCCGGAACTACCTCGGGTACGGGAACAGTCTCAGGCACAGTTTCAGGGACAGGTTCTTCCTCTGGAACTGCTTCCGGAACTACCTCCGGGGTAGGTTCTTCTTCGGGAACTGGTTCAGGGACTACTTCCGGGGTGGGTTCTTCGGGAACTGGTTCGGGGATTACCTCCGGGGTGGGTTCTTCGTGAACTGGTTCGGGGATTACCTCCGGGGTGGGTTCTTCTTCGGGTACTGGTTCAGGGATAACCTCCGGGGTGGGTTCTTCGGGAGCTGGTTCGGGGATAACCTGCGGAACTGGAGTTTCCACCGGGACTGGTGCAGGTATCACCGCAGGAGCAGGCTGCGTCTCAACAGTCGGCTGCATAGGAGCTGCCTCGGCAGCAGAGCTGGCGTCAGGCTGTTTTGTGCCGCATTTCGGGCAGAATCTTGCGCCTGCTTCCAGAACAGTACGGCATTTCACGCATTTATTTACAACGACTGCCTGTTTTGCTCCGCACAGCGGACAGAAAGTATTGCTGTTATCTATAAACTGACCGCAGCCGTCGCACTTTTTCATGCCTTTCATTGCCGCAAGCCTGGTCTCGCTTTCGTCGATGGTCTTTTCTATCGCCTTGATCTCGGCAGCCAGCGTATTGAGTTCTTCGATATCCCCATCTTCGCCGAACTTTTCACAGTAGATCCTGCCCATTTGTTCCAGCTTGCTGCTGACCATTGCTTTATTCTGGGAAATGGAAGTGTTGAGCTTTTGCATCTCACTAAGCTCTTTCGCTTTGCCGGCAGTACCTCCCACGGTACTGGTTATTTTTTCACCTATCTTGTCAAAAAATGCCATTTCTTTTTCCTGCCTTTCAATTAATATTTAAAACATAATAAGTTCTTTTGCATACGGAAGTTCAGCCAGCCAGTTCACAAACGACTCCGACCACTCGGTAAGCTTATGGTTCTTGCGCTGGTGGTACATATTGGCGGCGTTTTCGTAGTTCATCGTGACTGTTCTTGTCTGGAGCCAGCTTTCAGGCAGCCATCTGATAAGTTCTTTCCACAGCCGCTTATCCTGAGTTTTAACAAACTCCTGCCTGAGAGTTTCCAGCACCTGTATAAAATTTTCCTCAACTATTGCGCCCATTTGTTTTCCGCCGGTCTCCAGTTCGGGACAGTAATCGTCAGTCTCAAAACATTCTATAGTAATAGGCGTACTTGCCAGTTTATGCATAGTGCTGGTGGAATTAGCGGTAGTTCCCACCTTATATGTATCAAATTCTTTCCACCAATAAAGAGGTGCGGTTATATCCACCGAAATAAATATTTGTCTGAGGTATTTTCTATGTTCAGTTCCTCCGGCAATAAGTCTTTCGGCAAGACCCAGGTCGTTTTCGCCTATGACAAATCCATCTTCACCGGCGGCGCTGTCAGACTTTGCCCAGGAGTTCATAGGATTTCTCATTCCCCTGAGAGCGTGTTCAAAACCCCACACCTGTGTGTTTTCAAATTTCATATATCTAACATACCTCCAAATGCTTACTTACACATTAATTATAAAATATTATTCAGACAAATTCAATAGTCTTGTCGTGCGATAGTTTATTTTGTCTGTTTTCAACAATTCAGCAGTCGGAAATTTAGTCATTATTGCAACAAAAAGCGGACCGTTTCCGATCCGCAGTTTAATATCAGTCATCAAATCTTCCGTTGAATCTTTCCACTTCCCTTTTGAGTATCTTGCCGTCTCCGGCTGAGACCTCGTAGTCGTATTCCTGAGAAGATGTATAAAATTCCAGTTCGTACACCTGAACGCCGTCGTCACGGTCAAGTTCGGTCTTGGTAAAGGTGACTTCCGCTTGGGAAAGTCCGGCGTCTGCAAGGGCGGCGGCTCTGGCATCATCGGGAGTTATCACTCCGCCTGAGCTGTTGTCAGGTTTCATGGACTTTTCCACTTCCCTCTTGACCACGTCGCCGGTGGAGGCGTTTATATTATAGTCGTACACGCTGTCAGAAGTATAAAACTCTATTTCATAAACACGGACGCCGTTTTCGTGGTCGAGCTTTGTTTTGGTAAAGGTGACTGCCGTTTCGGAAAGTCCTGCGTCTGCAACGGCGGCGGCTCTTGCCTCCTCAGGGGTCATGACCGTATCGGAGTTATTGCCGGTATTTCCGCCGGAGTGGGACTTATCTATCTCTTTCTTGACCACCTTGCCGTCGCTTGCGGCTATGGAATATTCATAAACGCTGTCAACGGTATAAAACTCTATATCGTACACCTGCACGCCGTTTTCGTAGTCAAGCTGGGTCTGGATAAAGGTAGCTTCCGACTGGGAAACTGCCGCATCTGCAAGGGCGGCGGCTTTAGCCTCATCTGGGGTGATTATTCCCGAATCGGTCTGAGGGGTATCAGGAGTATCGGCAGGGTCGGGAGACTGGCTCTCGGCGGTATCGGCAGTTGTAGACGGAGCTTCGGTAGCTGGGGGAACTTCGGTAGTCGCAGGGGCTTCGGTAGCGTCAGGCAAGGTAGTCACCGTACCTGCGTTTGCCTGCTGGCTGTCAGCAGGAGCGGCAGGCGCACCGTGACCGTCAATATCACGGGAAACAATATCGCCGTCCTTGGCACGGATCTCGTACTCGTACTCAACGCCATTGCTATAGAAATCCACCTTATAGCAGAAAAATCCGTCGTCATACTCAAGTTCAGACCTGAGCGCAGACACGTCCTTACTGGAAAGGGCTGCGTCAGAAAGTGCGATCTCCTGCGCTTCGTCCTCTTCGATCAGGTTGCTTTTGATAACGAAATATGCCACAGCAGCGGCTATTCCGACAACAAGCAGTAAAGCCACGATGAGTATTATTATTTTTTTCATTTTACCGGTATTTTCTTTCATATAAACAGATCCTTTATAATGGTAAGGTCGCCGCAGCGCAAACGGGAGTTCTGCCGCAGCGTCATATATTTATATGCATATTATATCATACATTCCCTATATTTTAAATAGTTTAAGGATAAAATTTTTCGTGAATTAGTAAGCAAAATTAATTTAAATCCCCACAGAAAGTTTGCAAATTTTGGTGCTGCATGGGAGCATATTATCCAGGGTCATCGGGCTTCAGGATAATACAGGGTCGTGATATATAATTTGACAAAATATAAAAATAATTCGGCAAATTATCGGAAAAATTCAGTCGGAGATTTTCAAATTATGTCAAAAATATTGACAATTATTGCGCAAAGTTGTACCATAAATTTAGTAATAACGATCCTGGCAGAAAGAGGTGTTGCCGATGAAAGGCAGGTACACTTTGCTCATCATGTCGGCGGCGCTAGTGATCTCCGCAGTTTCCGGAGCGGCGTTATACTCAGGATTTTCCGAAAGAGGGTCGGGCGATCTCACTGTTAGAGACCGAGCCATTTCAGGTACAGACAGCACGGCTGTCACGGCAGTTCCCGACAGTGATGTCAGGAGCGCAGGCACGGAAACGGTCACCGCTTCAGAAAGCAGGACAGAAACGAAGGTCACGACTGTTACGACCGAAAAAGAAAAGGAAACGACTGCTGTTACAACAACGCACGCCGTTTCAGTTACCAGAGAGCCGTATGTTTTTCCGGCTGACATAAACAGGGTAAGCGCCGAGCAGTTAGAGTCCATAAGCGGTATAGGGGAAGTTATCGCAGCGGAGATAATTTCCTACAGGAGCAGTCACGGCGGATTTCACAGTCTGGAGGAATTATTGCAGGTAAACGGTATTGGGCAGAAGCGGTACGAATTGCTGAAAAATTATCTTTACATAACTGACGACATGACGACCACGGCTGCCGTGACTACTTCCCTGCCGGAGGTGGAGACAAGCGTTATCACGACAACTTCCGCTACGGGCAGCGTGACCGAGCAGAAAGTAACCATTACCACCACAGCTGGAAAGGTCACGACCACGGCGGCTTCCGTCACCGATGCGCCGGAGAGGAAAGTTGTGAACATCAACGAAGCCTCTTTGGAAGAATTAGAGGAATGTTTACTGCTTGACCATGACACCGCCGAAGCGATAGTATACTTCCGTGAGCAGATAGGAGAATATGTAAACGTTCTGGAGCTTTTATATGTAGACGATCTGGATTACAAAACTGCGTCCATGTCATATGAAAAGTTCAATGCGATCAAAGACTACTGCGTTCTTGAGTAGGAAACTGCGGTTATCCCGGAGCCCGACCCCCGCAGCGGAGCTTTCAGCTCCGCTTGTCGGTTCATCATTTAAGTTTATGATGAACCGGTCGCTGACCGCCGCCCGGCGGCGGTCAGCAGCGGGGGTCGGGCTGGCAGCCGCACGCTGAGCAAAGGAAAATATGTGCATTTTGCATATTGAAAAATTCAGAAAAAAGTTGTAAACTGTCATTATATGAGAATTTCTGGAGGACTAACTATGAAAAAGGAAATAATGGCGGTCGTTATGTTGGCTGCGCTGACCTTTTCCGGCTGCGGCAAAGCTGCTGACAAGACCACTGTTTCCCAGACTGATGCCGCTTCGTCAGCTGCCGAAACCGTTACCGCCGCTCCTGCAACTACTGTGTCCGACAGAACTGCTGTCTCTGCAACTTCCGCACCACCTGTTTCCACAACTGTAAAAACAACTACCGCCAAAACTGCGACGTCAACTAAAAAGACTACGGTCAAGGCTGACTCTGAAAGCAAACTTCTTGAAAGCAGTTCTTCGATAACAAAAAAATTCCCGGAATACGCTGAGATGGAAAGCATTGTCAAAGCTTTTCCGAGAGAATGTTCCGTGCTGGTCTACAGTGTTGACGGCACAGTGCTGTATTCTTACAACGCAGATAAGAAAATGTCCGGGGCAAGTCTTATAAAGCTGTCGTATGTTTATTATTGCTGCAAACAGCTGGACAAAGGCGTTCACAGTCTGGACGAGACCATGACTTTCACTGCGTCAAGATGGTATCACGACGGCAGCGGTATCATCAATTACAGCGGCAACAACAAGCAGTATACCGTCCGGCAGCTTATTGACTATGCGCTGAGGTATTCTGACAATGTGGCTTACGATATGCTGCTTTACCTGTTCGGCATAGACGGCTACAACAAAATGATCCGTGACTGGGGATATGACGTTCAGCTTACCGATCTGATACATTTCCCTGAAATGAATGCAGACTTTGTAAAGACATCTTTTATAAAAATGCAGAAAATGTCCAACACCGGAGAGTCTTGGAAGATCGCTTGGAATGCGCTTAACAACTCTACCGATTGTTACATAAGAGACGCTATCGGCGTCAGCAATGATATCGCTGTAAAATACGGGAACGTTTCAAGATACTATCACGAAGCCTGCTATGTTGACGGAAAATACCCTTATATAGTTGTGGTGATGAGCGGAACTGTCAGGTATATACCCACTGTGGATCTTGTTCAGCAGGTGGGAGACTGCGCAAGGCGGCTCGCTGAAAGGTATTTCACTGAAAAATATGGAGAGATACAGACCACCACGCAGAAGCCTAAAGTTACTACCACGCAGAAGCCGACGGTTACTACCACGAAGAAGCCGACGGTCACTACCACGCAGAAGCCAACAGTCACTACCACGAAGAAACCGACAGTCACTACCACGCAAAAGCCGACTGTTACCACCACGCAAAAGCCGACAATCACCACTACGCAAAAGCCGACAGTCACTACCACGCAAAAGCCGACTGTTACCACCACAACTGCCCTTTCGGAAACAGTCCGGACTGAAATTTCAACTGACGGTGCTGGCGGTTCGCAAACTGAATAACAACGGACAATAAACATTTACAAAAAGGAGCTGTTGCTTGGATTTGCAGCAGCTCCTTTATCTTTTGGGGTAAAATATTTACTTTATTATCTTAAAACACACCGTTTTCGCATTGATGAGAGGGCTATTATAGGAAAAATACACCGTCCCTGAAACCGGCGTTCTTATCTCGGAAACAAGTTCTCCGTCAAAGGGGTCGAATATCCTGCCAAGGACGTCGCCGTGTGTGACAGCCGCTCCTATCTTTGCGACCCTGAAAAACATTCCTGCCGACTCTGACTGTATCTGTTCGGTGTTGCCCTCATTCAGGATAAGCGTTACATACCCCGGCGGCGTGTGTGCGGAAACAATTCCGCGTGTATTCATAAACCTGAGTATCGCGTTAACAGCTTCGTCGGCGGCTTTTACGTCAACCTCGTCTGTCGCGTTGGCATACACAGAGAAAGCCTTTGTCTCCCACACCTGCCAGTTGTAGTTGAGTGTCGTAGTATCATACGGGCGCGGCTTGCGTATTATGCCAAACTGAAGCCCGAAATCCTTCATTATATCAGCGTCTGTAAAGCCGGTGTCCATCATTTTTACATGGGGAAGAAAAATTCCCGGCTGATAAAAGCTTGCAAGCTGTATGCCGTACTCGTAGCCTTGCAGCTGACTGAACACCCCGTCCGCGATACGCTGGGTCGTTTCGCCCAAATTATAGCCGGGGAACATTCTGTTTATGTCGGTGTTGTCCATCGCCCAGAAGCGTTTGCCGATGTTCATTGAATAGTAGTTTATGCAGGGTATCACCATTATTTCGCAGTCCTCGGCTATTTTGCCTTCGCTTTCGAGCTTTTTCAGAGCCTGCACCATTCGCGAACAGACATACATCTGCTGAACCTCATTGCCGCGCATTGCGCCTACTATCGCCAAGGCCTTTCTGCCGCTTCCGAAACGGTAGCCTATAACTTCAAGCTGTTCACGGTAGGGCGAGCGAAGTGAAAAAAGTATCT
>CANRLY010000076.1 GCA_947631585.1 uncultured Clostridia bacterium | reverse complement strand
CTACCTCCTCTTTCAGCTTATTCCTTTTCCTTGAGGACCACCGTAACGTGCGATGTCCTCTTCAGGATCCTAAATGCTCTGCCCTGTGCTCTCGGCATGATCCTCTTCATTATCGGTCCGGGGCAAACGTAGCACTGCGCAACATAGAGGTTGTTCTTATCCATATTGTGGTTATTTTCAGCGTTCGCCGCTGCCGACTTCAGCAGCTTTTCAAGATATTCGCAAGCAGCCTTGGGGGTATGCTTTACAGTTGCCAATGCAACTTCGTAATCTTTCCCTCTGATAAGATCAAGTACGATCTGCACTTTCCTGGGAGCGATACGGGCATTTCTGAGAATTGCTCTTGCTTCCATTTGAAACTCCTCCTTCCGGTCTACTTCTTACCATTATTCGAGGTCTTTGAACCCGCATGGCCTTTGAACGTTCTCGTAGGAGCAAATTCGCCCAGCTTGTGACCTACCATATCCTCCGTCACATACACAGGAACGTGTTTGCGTCCGTCGTGAACTGCGAATGTATGACCAACGAAATCAGGGAATATCGTTGAAGCTCTGCTCCATGTCTTGAGGACCTTCTTCTCGCCCGTTTCGTTCATAGCTTTTACTCTTTTTAAAAGGACTTCCTGCACATACGGTCCTTTTTTAACTGATCTGCCCATCTTACGTCCTCCTTTCGATTACTTACCGTTTCTGCGTTTAACGATAAACTTATCGGAACGATGGTGCTTCGCTCTGGTCTTATAGCCCATTGTAGGTTTGCCCCAAGGGGTAACAGGCGAAGGACGTCCGACAGGGGATTTTCCTTCTCCGCCTCCATGGGGGTGATCGCAGGGGTTCATTACTGATCCTCTGACTGTCGGTCTCCAGCCCATGTGGCGTTTTCTTCCCGCTTTACCGATATTAACGTTTTCGTGATCGAGGTTTCCGACCTGGCCGATGGTAGCCATGCAGTTCATAGCTATTTTTCTCATCTCACCGGAAGGAAGTCTTACCAGTGCGTAATTATCTTCCTTACCCATGAGCTGAGCCATATTTCCGGCGCTTCTTACCAGCTGTGCGCCCTTTCCGGGATAAAGCTCTATATTGTGGATAAAAGTACCGGTGGGTATATCTGCCAGTGCAAGGGCGTTTCCGGGCTTGATATCTGCGCCTTCTCCGGCTCTTACGGTATCTCCAACTGCAAGGCCGTTAGGTGCGATGATATATCTCTTTTCGCCGTCCTCGTACTGAACGAGAGCGATAAATGCCGATCTGTTAGGATCGTACTCGATAGTAAGCACCTTTGCGTCCATTCCGAGTTTATTTCTCTTAAAATCGATCACACGGTACTTTCTTCTCTGTCCGCCTCCTCTGTGGCGAACAGTTATCCTGCCGTAGCTGTTTCTTCCCGACTTTTTCTTCATCGGTTCCAGCAGGCTTTTCTGGGGAGCTGTCTTAGACAGTGCGGAATAATCTGTAACGGTCATGCCTCTTCTTCCGGCTGTCGTAGGCTTATAGCTCTTTATTGCCATTGATCTTCACTCCTTTTTGAGGTTTTGCGGAGAGCGCATCTTTCACGGCGGGAATCCTTTCCGCCAAGCTCTCCATACATACACGCTTATTTAAAGCGTCTTCCGAAATTATCGGGTGTACAGCTTACATAAGTCCGTCGAAGAACTCTATAGTCTTTTTGCCTTCTGCAAGTGTAACGATCGCTTTTTTCCAGTCGGGTCTGTAGCCGACGGATCTGCCCATTCTCTTCATTTTGCCCTTGACGTTAACGGTATTTACCTTTGCGACCTTAACGCCGAAAAGCTCCTCAACAGCCTTAGCTATTTCGATCTTATTGGCAGTCTTAGCGACCTTGAAAGTATACTTCTGAAGCTGGAGTCCGTCCATAGAAGCCTCAGTGATTATTGGTTTGAGGATAATATCCTGTGGTGTTTTTGCCATTACGCATATACCTCCTCAATTTTAGCTACCGCATCCTGCACCACGATGAACTTATCGCAGTTAAGGATATCGTAAACGTTGAGAGTGTTGACAAGAGCGGTTTTAACTCCGGGGATATTTGCTGCGCTCTTGATGACCTTTTTGTCCACCTCAGGCATAACTATGAGAGCTTTGCCCTCTATTTTCAGAGCCTTGAGCATTTCAACGACAGTCTTGGTCCTGAACTCGTCCACGGTGATCTTATCAACAACAACGATCTCGTTTTCCATTGCTTTTGAGGAAAGAGCCGACTTCATAGCAAGTCTCTTTTCCTTTTTATTTATAGAGTAGCTGTAATCCCTCGGCTTAGGTCCGAGAGCAACTCCTCCATGTACCCACTGGGGAGCTCTGGTAGAACCCTGTCTGGCGTGTCCGGTATCTTTTTGTCTCCACGGCTTTTTGCCGCCGCCGCTTACTTCTGTTCTGGTAAGGGTGGACTGTGTACCCTGTCTCTGGTTGGCAAGGTAATTAACTACCATAGCGTGCAAAACGGTCTTATTCGGCTTTATTCCAAAGACAGCTTCGCTCAGCTCGGTATCGGCAACCTTGTTGCCTTTCATATCGTAAACCGAAACCTGTGGCATATCAAGTTCCTCCTTCCACTAAGCCTTTTTTACGCAATCGCAAACGGTGACAGTTCCGCCTTTTGGTCCCGGAACAGCGCCCTTGATCGCTATAAGGTTATTTTCTGCGTCAACCTTTACTACCGTAAGGTTCTGCACGGTCACTTTCTCATTTCCCAGATGACCCGGCATGATCTTTCCTTTAAAGATCCTGGAAGGCGACGAGCAAGCTCCCATAGAGCCGGCGTGCCTGTGGACAGGTCCCGTACCGTGTGTTTCCTTCAGTCTGGAAGCGTTGAACCGCTTGATCGTTCCTGAAAAGCCCTTACCTTTGCTGGTTCCGCTGACATCGACGATGTCGCCCTCTGCAAAAGTATCCGCCTTTACGATATCGCCGACGTTGAGTCCTGATATGTCGTCAAGTCTGAACTCTCTGAGCGTTCTCTTCATTGCAACGTCAGCCTTTTTGAAGTGACCCTGGAGAGGCTTGTTGACTCTTTTTGCCCTTATGTCGCCAAAGCCCAGCTGAACGGCTTCATAACCGTCGTTTTTAACTGTTTTCTTCTGAACGACAACGCAAGGGCCTGCCTCGATAACTGTTACAGGGATAACTTTTCCCTCTTTGTCGAAGATCTGGGTCATGCCGATCTTCTTTCCGATGATTCCCTTCTGCATTTTCTTTCCTCCTAGTATTCGCCGCTTAGTCACGGCGAGGGTTATTGGTTGAACGCCATGCGCCCAACATGACCTGCTCTGACAACGTTATGAGATCTGCGTCAGATCTCCGTTGGAGATCACTTTATCTCCATCACGATGTCAACGCCGGCAGGAAGTTCAAGGTTCTCAAGCGCCGATCTGGTCTCAGCCGTCGGTCTCAGAACGTCTATGAGTCTTTTGTGGGTACGCAGCTCGAACTGTTCTCTGCTGTACTTATACTTATGAACGGCCCTCAGTATAGTGATGACTTCCTTATCGGTAGGAAGCGGAACTGGTCCGCTGACCTTTGCGCCGGAGCGCTTTGCTGCTTCAACTATCTTTGCAGCCGCCTGATCCACCACTGCGTGCTCATAACCCTTGATCCGGATCCTGATCTTTTCATTTACTGCCACTTTGGATTCGCCTCCTCTAAAAATTCTGCGGAGGGCTTTGCATACCTTTCTCTCGCTGCCCGAAACACCGTTACAACGTTTCCGTGTGTTTCGTGGGTCGTGATAAAAAATTCCGAAAAACGGACTGTCTTTCGGAAACTGTCACAGCGCACCTGTGTGAAACGCAAGAGCTTTATCAGCCATCGCAAGAAGCGTTCCACCCGGTCTCGTTGGTATTACAGTCGCCCGGTTTGAAATCGGACATACTCCACGGAAATTACCTGACCCGAAGTCAGCAACCTTCCGCTTCATCGCACATCTTGCCCTTTTTTACGGATTCGTTGTCCGAAAAAAGGAACTTTTTCGCTTGCCGCAGCAGTTTTGCGGCAAACGAGTCCGTCAACGGCGATACCGCTGACGGCTCAGTCACGCAAGATACATTATAACATATAAGCAGGCGGAGTTTCAAGGATAAAATCAACCAGCCTTTGTAGAATTTTTTCCAAAATAAAGGCTTGTTTTTGTGCAACATTTACAAAAATCGTTTATCCAATGTTGAAATTATGGATTTTCCGTTGCCGCAGCCTGAATTTCCGGCGGCATTTCAACTTTTTCAACATTATCCGCCCGTCGGACATAGATAGTATAGCTATACTCCTGTGAACCAGACTTCCCCTGCTCGGTCACAGCGGTCAGTCTGCCGTCTTTCAGCCGGTAGGTCACCGAAAACTCCGTCACTTCCCGGGGCAGACCATCTCCGGCGATAAGGGCAGGGTCATATTCCACCCGACAGACCGTTTCGCCGTTTTCTTCAGAAACAGACGACTTGCCTGCCGCCGACCGGTCGAAAAAGATAAATTCCTCATAGGTCATAGGGTGGCGGACGTCATAGGTGAACATCTGAAACTGCGGGTCGCCCTTTCTGCAATAGCTGTACTCTCCGTTCTCGATCTCATAGGTCTCATAGCCGTTTGAGAAAGTGAAGTATTCTCCGTCCTCGGAAACGCCGCAAAGACTGTAGCTCAGAACTCCCACTTCATCATAGCGGAAGATGAAAGTCTGTTCTGTTTCTCCGGTCTGGTCGTTGACCACATCGAGTTCGCCGCTTCTCAGCTGTGCGAACTTCTCTCTTGCATCAAGTATCTGCTGCTGACCTTCCACTTCAGCCGCCGAACAGCCCACCGCAAACAAGCTTCCTATTATTAATAGTATAGGTACTGTTTTCTTGAAAATATTCATAATTTTATCACAGGCTCTTGCAGGTCTTTGCAAAGAGATATATTGCGGCGGCTATAGTTATTATCTGGGCAATGGTAACGTCTATCACCAGCCCGAACGGGAATTTCAGAATGATAAGATCTACATTCACCGTTGAAATGCCTATCTCTTTTCCCCACGCAAGCCAGCCTACCCATTTCTTGCCTTCGCATATGTAGCTTATGAACGCCCCTACTACAGAACCTGCCAGCATGAAAAATATGAACGCTATGGTCCTCTTTAAACTGTTAGCCATTTCTTTCGCCTCCCTGCAAAGGAGACACTCCTCCTGTCCTTATTTAATATGAAAAAGGCGGTGTCCCTTTTTCGGGAACCGCCTGTATTCACTTTCTTCTTGCACCGGTGCGGCGTTTGCTGTCCGTTATCCTTTTAAGATCTGAAAACTTCTCTTCGCTTGCCTGCTTGAACCGGCTCAACATATCTTCAAAATTGCTGTCTTTCGGCTGGTCGGGGTCAAATAACGGCGGCGGTGCGCCTGCGTCTTTCCTTTGACCGCTGCCTTTCCTCCTGCCGCTGCCCTGCTTGTCCGAATGACCGCCTTTTCCTCCGTATGACTGCCTGTCGCCCCGATCCTGCGACCGCTGCTGACCTGCCTGTCCCCTGGGCTGCCTGTTCTCACGAGGCAGAGCTTTCTTTATGGAAAGACTTATCTTTCCTTCTTCGGTAATGTTTATTACCTTTACCTTGACTTCCTGCCCAATGGTAAGATGATCCTTTATATCTTCTACGAAAGTGTTGGATATCTCGGAAATATGTACCATTCCCGTCTTTCCTTCAACTTCCACAAATGCCCCTATCTTCGCAATGCCAGTGACTTTTCCGTCATATACTTTTCCGACTTCAAGCTGCATATATTTTTCCCGTTCTCCTCTTGATTTATAATGTGTCCCTTATAAGACCGACCGTACCGCCGGTATCGCCCAATATCATCAGAACAGCCGCTTGCACACTAAGCCGCCCAGTTCCTCACCAAGCCGCCCGACTCCGCACCGACCGCCAGACTCCGCACCAAGCCGCCCGACTCCGCACCAAGCCGCCCGGCTTCGCACCGACCGCTCAGCTCCGCACCCCTGCGTTGCACCCCGGCGTCGCACCCTCAGTTGCCGCTCATGACGTAAAAACGCTTTTCGTTGGCATAACCGTAACCTAAACGCTCTATCGCCATGCGCTCCATGTACTCCTCTTCATTGTCTGAATCAAGTACCCTCATGTATTCGTCATTCTCCTGCTGGGCTGCCGTTATCTCGTCTTTTATTTTCTGTATGTCGGCTTCCTGCTGGGAGATCTGCGCTTGATTGACAACTATGGTCCTTACCGCATATAACAACAATAACGCAACTACAACAAAAAATATGTAGTTTATCATCGCTTTCTTATGCTTCCTGGGCTTCTTCCTGACTTTTACAACGTCAGCCTGACCTGTCTCACCCGCCATTGCTGTACTTCCTTTCGTGATTTGTCGTCCTTTTTCTGATGTGTCGGGACTCTGATTACTATTATACAACAATTTGCCTCTGTCTTGCAAGTGGTTTTTTCTACTTTTTTTGTTTTTCTTGTTATTCTGCAACTTTGCACAAAAAATATTTTTGATTTTAGTAACTATTTTACGAAAGATAACGCTGAAAGGTCTTATCAGAATGGAAAATATCGGCTTTAAAATGTATTTTCTTGTGAGATCCACCGCCGCCCTGACTATCTTTAACAGTATTCTGCCAAATGTGAGATGCTCTGCGGCAAAACCTGCCAGCGCCCCTACAAGTATGTAAGCCCTTGCGCTTCCTCCTGCCGCCTGCATCACAAATATAAAATAACATACCGAACAGAATATCATGTACGCCAGGTCCTCCACAAAGACCAGCGGCTTGATATGAACTTCGGGAAAACCTGCTCTTATGCACCTGAACAGGTCGTATACCGCTCCGAAAAATACCCCCAGCAGTATAGACCACATGAATATCCGCAGCTCCTCCGGTGCGGTGAAATACAGCATATTCTCTCCCATGATAAAACTTCTCAGCCCCTTGCTTCCTGCGTTTTTCCTTGCCTGACTACCTGAACAGCCTGCCCACCAGCGACGGCTTCTTCTTGCGGTCCTTGTCGCCGTATACAAGAGCGGTTATGTCGCCCTCCACCGAAAGATCGCCGGTCTCTACGTTCATAACGTTAATGTGGAGCTTGCGCCCTCTGATGACAAGCTCTCCCAGCTCGGTAAAAAGCGAGACCGTGTTTTCATCAAAACTGTCAACGTCCGTTACGCCGGTCATCACAAGGGACGTCCTGTTCTCCAGCCGCAGACTGTGCCTGCCTGTACTTGCTTCTGCCACGATACCATTTCCTTTCACTTGGGAATGTTTGCTTGGTTACTGAATTATATTAAACTGCGCTTGTCCTTTATGCGTTCACAAAAAATTTACTTTTCTCAGCAGGATATATCTGTCAGCAAAAACGTTTTCGCTTATGGAAGCTTATTGAAAAAATCGGCGTATGCTGATATAATTAAACTTACGATATTATTTTCTACGGAGGACAGTATGAGCATTAATTTTGACCGGCAGTCCATGACCTTTAAACTGGACGCTAAAGACACGACCTATATGATGCAGGTGGTGGACGAGGGCTACCTTTGCCATGTGTATTTCGGCAAAAAGCTCCCCGACAGTCAGCTGAGCTATCTTCTGCGGCTGGAAGAGAACCCCTTCGTTCCGTCTGTAAACAAAAGGGACAAGGGTACTTTTATGGATTCCGCACCCTTTGAGTTCCCGTGCTTCGGGCTGGGGGACTACAGGGAATGCTGCCTGAAGATCACCGACAAGGACGGCTTCACCACCACGGATATGAGATATTCTTCACACAGGATATACAAGGGGAAACCCAAGCTGCCGGGGCTTCCTGCCACCTACGCCGACGAGGATCAGGCTCAGACGCTGGAAATAGTCTGCTGCGACAAGGTCACCGGTCTGGAGGCAACGCTTATCTACACCGTCTTTGAGGAACTGGACGTTGTAACAAGGAGCGTTACCCTTGCCAACAAGGGCAAAGACCCCATAAACATAAGCCGGATACTTTCCCTCTGCGTGGACTTTGACGACGACGGCTTCGATATGATAACCTTAAACGGTTCATGGGCAAGAGAACGACACATAGAACGTTCCCCTCTGCACCACGGCAAACAGTCGGTGGATTCCATAAAAGGCGAAAGCTCCCACCAGAGCAACCCCTTTGCTGCGCTGCTGCGCCGCAACGCCGACGAGGATCAGGGGGAAGTCTACGGGTTCAACTTTGTCTATTCAGGAAACTTCTTTGCACAGGCGGAAGTCACCCAGCACAAAAAGACCCGGTTCGTCATGGG
>CANRLY010000075.1 GCA_947631585.1 uncultured Clostridia bacterium | reverse complement strand
TGATAGGTAATATGCGTTCCGGATATGATTCTCTGCCGGAGGTCATTTCATGGTATTTCTTGATGATGCTCAGAGGTAAGATCTATACGGAGCAGGAATATATAGACGAGATAAATTCTGTGACAAGAGAACAGATAACCCGGTGCGCAGCGAGCTATGCGCTGGATACGGTGTATGTGCTTGAAAGCGAGGAGGGCTGAAGAATGAGCGGAAAGTACGAAAAGGAAATTATTACCAGCAAGCGTTTTGGCGAAAAGTATACCCATGTGAAGCACCCGTCCGGTCTGGATATTTTTATCTGGAAGCTCAAAGGGTTTTCAACGGTCGACGCTCATTTCGGGACTAAGTACGGCTCTATAAATACCAGATTCAAAACTGCCGATGATGAGGACTTTGTGGACGTCCCCGAAGGTATAGCTCATTTTCTTGAGCATAAGCTGTTTGAAAACGAGGACTGCAACGTGTTTGACCTTTATGCAAAGACCGGAGCAATGGCAAACGCTTTTACTTCCTTTGACATGACGGTCTATCTTTACAGATGTTCTGATAAGTACCTGGAATCGCTGGAGATATTGCTGTCGTTTGTGCAAAAGCCGTATTTTACCCAAGAGACAGTTGACAAAGAGCAGGGGATAATCGGTCAGGAGATAAAAATGTGCCAGGACAGCCCTGACAGGCGCTGCTATTTTAACCTGCTAAGATGTTTGTACAAGAACCACCCTGTAAATATTGATATAGCCGGAACTGTGGATTCCATCGCAAAGATAGACGCCGACTTGCTTTACAGGTGCTACTATACTTTTTATAATCTGAGGAATATGGCTCTTTGTATCGCCGGAGATGTTGACGAGGACGAAATATTAAGAGTTTGCGATGAGCAGCTTATTCCAAGCAAGGATATAAAGCTGCAAACAGCATTTCCCGATGAACCTGAGGTGGTCGCCGAAAAGGAGATAGTCGAGAAAATGTCGGTGGCGACCCCGATATTCAATATAGGTATCAAATTCCCGCCGTTTAGCGGCAAGGAGCTTGTCAAAAAATACTGGGAAGCGGAGATAGCCGCTGCAATGCTGGTAGGCAGCTCCTCTGACCTGTATCGGGAAATGACTGAAGAAGGGCTTATAAACTCTCAGTTTTCATTTGAAGTGTTTTTCGTGGAAGGCGTGTTCAACTTCTCCTGTTCCGGCGAGTCGGAAGCTCCACACAAGGTAATGGACAGGATAATGTCTAAGATAGAAGAACTGAAAACTGTGGGCTTTGACAGAAAAATGTTTGAGATGCTGAAAAAATCAAAGTACGGAGCTATGATACGAGACTTTGACAACAGCGAGGCTTGCGTTTCACTGTTGATGAATTCGTATCTCAACGGAACTGACGTCTTTTATTTTATTGATGCAGTAGCTGATATTTCATTTGACGATGTCACTGAAACTTTCCGGCAGCTGTTCGATCCTGAAAAGGCGGCAATTTCAATAATTGAGCCGAACAAATAAGATAGTCGGACCTGAAAGGAAGTTTATTTGATGACAGAAAAATTATTAGCATTGGCAAAAACAGTTTCCGAAGACGCTATCTCTGAAATGAGACACAACCCCGATAAGCTGTATTTACCGTTTTTCGGGGAAGGCGATAACATATTCAAAAGCGGCTTCAAAGTGGACAGAGTAATGTTCACTATACCGGGAACTGATTTTCAGATCTACTGGTATGGTTTCCTGATAGCAGTCGGGATATTGCTGGCGATGATCTACGGATTCAGAAAAATGAGATCAGTGGGAGTTGACCCGGACAGGGCGACTGACTGCATAATCGGCGGCATTATCGGAGCGGTCATAGGTGCCAGGCTCTATTACGTTTTGTTCAGCCTCAGCGACTATACCACAAGTTCCGGCGGACTTGACTTCAAAGAGATAATAAACGTCCGTGACGGCGGACTGGCAGTGTACGGCGGACTTATCGGCGCAGTATTGGTAGGCGGTATAATTGCCAGGATACGCAAACTCAAACTTACACCGCTGCTCGATGTGGTAGGTCCGGGATTCCTTATAGGACAGGCGGTCGGCAGATGGGGAAATTTCTTTAATGTTGAAGCTTTCGGCAGCAATACCACCCTCCCGTGGGGAATGATGAGCGACAGCACCATGAATTACCTTGCGGATAATTACGCCGATATCGCTCTGCGGTCAGGCGAGAACGTTAACGTTTATTTGCCGGTACACCCTTGTTTCCTGTATGAATCGCTATGGTGCATACTGGGATTCGTGCTGCTGAATTTGTACATGAAACACCGTAAGTTTGATGGGGAAGTTTTCCTTATGTATATCGGCTGGTACGGCCTGGGCAGATTTTTCATAGAGGGTCTGAGAACGGACAGCCTTTACTTCGGAAAGATAAGGGTATCCCAGCTTGTTGCCGGAACTTGCGTGCTTGCGGCGATCATTCTCATTATCGTATTCAGAGGTATCGTAAGAAGAAGCGGCGATTATAAGTTCTATTATCAGACGGAAGAATCGGCTGCGCAGCTTGCGGAATATGTAGCTTATGAAGAGATCAAAGCCAAAAGCAAGGAACTTAAAAAGAAGATCAAAGAAGCTGAGGCAAGCGGTGAAAGTACCGCTGAACTGAAAAAGCAGCTGGAGGAACTGAGGTCTCAGACAACTGAAAAGGCAAAGAAACAACTGGACAGTGAAAAGACTTCCGAACCGGAAAAAGAATATCATAACATTTTGGAGGACGATGACGAAGAGGAAGCTTCGCAGCAGACTGAAAGCGAAACTGACCAGTCGGACGAAAATAACAGTACGGAGGAAAATTCAGATGAGCATGATAATTGACGGAAAAGCAGTCTCCGCAAAGGTAAAGGAAAATGTCAGAGACGAGATCGCAGAACTTAAAAAGAAAGGCATAACAGCAGGTCTGGCAGTAATAATAGTCGGAGACGATCCGGCGTCAAAGGTGTATGTAAGAAACAAAAAACTTGCCTGTGAATTTTGCGGCATAGATTCTTATGAATATGCTCTTCCTGCCGAAACCACCCAAGATGAACTTATCAGCCTTGTAAAGAAACTTAATGCTGACGAAAGAGTGGACGGTATACTCTGTCAGCTGCCGCTCCCTGAACATATAGATGAAAAAGCAGTAATTGATAATATTTCCCCGGATAAGGACGTAGACGCATTCCACCCGGTAAACGTAGGAAGAATTATGATCGGCGACTATCGTTTTCTGCCTTGCACGCCAGCCGGAGTAATGGAGCTTATCGCTTCCACAGGAGTAGAGGTAAAAGGTAAGGAATGTGTTGTGGTGGGAAGAAGCAATATCGTTGGAAAACCAATGGCTATGCTGCTGCTCCATAACAGCGGAACGGTAACTGTGTGCCATTCAAAGACAAAAGACCTGGCTGAACATTGCAGAAAAGCGGATATCCTGGTGGCGGCAGTGGGAGTGCCTAAACTTATTACCGGCGATATGATAAAGGACGGAGCAGTGGTCATAGACGTAGGAGTAAACCGCCTTGAAAACGGCAAGCTCTGCGGAGATGTGGATTTTGAGTCCGCAAAGGAAAAAGCTTCTTATATAACTCCTGTGCCGGGCGGAGTCGGTCCTATGACGATCGCAATGCTCATGAAAAATACACTTGCCGCAGCAAAAATGAAAGCCGCCGAATAATTCTTAATAATTTGTAAATTATGAGTATTTGCCGCTTTTTGCTTTGACAAAGACAAAATAGTTTGTTATAATAACAACTGTGTGTTTGGAAGAATAAACGCATAAGTCCCCGAACAAGGTCTGCGGATCAAGCCCTGAAAAGGGAAATTGCCTTACCGTTTACTTTGTCGGCGGAGAATAAATTTGAAAGAGGTAATAGAAATGCTGAGAAAAGAAGAAAAAACTGCCGTTATCGAGGCAAACAGAACTCATGAGAACGACACCGGTTCTCCTGAGGTGCAGATCGCTATCCTGACCAAGAGGATAAACGACCTTACCGAGCATCTTAAAACTCATAAGAAAGACCATCACTCAAGAAGAGGGCTTCTTAAAATGGTAGGTCACAGAAGAAATCTGCTCAATTATCTTGCTAAGAAGGATATCAACAGATACAGAGCGACCATCGAAAAGCTCGGTATCCGTAAGTGATCGGAAAAGTTACATCAAGGCAGCGGTCTTAAAGACCGACTGCCTTTTGGTGTATAATCTGATATTTCATGCTTATCGCAGTGGTAGTTTTAGCATTAAGCGGAGCTGAAAAATCGCTTTTCGGCTGCGGTTATTGCTAAAGCTGCTGCGAAAATATATATTTTGGAGGTAGCTAAATGTTTGAAAATTACAGAACTTTTGAAACGACATATGCAGGCCGCCCTGTAATTGTCGAGACCGGAAAGACCTGTGCGCTTTCTAATGGCTCATGCTGGGTAAGATATGGCGATACCGTTGTTATGGCAAACGTTACTGCCAGCGAAAAACCCAGAGAGGGCGTGGACTTTTTCCCGCTTTCAGTTGACTATGAGGAAAAACTGTACTCTGTGGGAAAGATACCCGGATCGTTCCTTAAAAGAGAGGGTAAACCGTCTGATAAGGCTATACTTACTTCCAGATGTGTTGACCGTCCTATAAGACCGTTGTTCCCTAAGGACATGAGAAACGACGTTTCTGTAGTAATGACAGTCCTTGCAGTTGACCCTGATAACTCTCCTGAGATCGCCGGAATGATCGCAACTTCCATTGCTATTTCAATTTCGGATATTCCCTGGAACGGACCTGTTGCAAGTATCAATGTGGGCTATGTTGACGGCGAACTCGTCCTTAACCCTAATCTTGAACAGAGAGCTAAGAACAAGCTTAATCTTACCGTTGCCGGCTCTGCTGAAAAGATAGTTATGATCGAAGCCGGCGCTGATGAGATACCTGACGACCTTATGCTGGAAGCTATACTTAAAGGTCACGAAGAGATCAAAAAAATGGTGGCTTTCATTTCTGATATCCAGAAACAGATAGGCAAACCTAAGTTTGAATTTGAGTCTCAGGAAGTTGACCACGACCTCTTTGACGCAGTTGAAGCAATGGTCGCAGAGGAAGTCAAGTATGCTCTGGATACCAACGACAAAAACGTTAGAGACGCCAGACTTCAGCCTATCGTTGAAAAGGTACACGCTGAATTTGATGAAAAATATCCTGAGAAGATCGCTATGATCGACGAAGTAATGTATAAGCTCCAGAAGAAGATTGTAAGAAACTGGCTGTGTGAAGGAAAACGTGTTGACGGAAGAGGCATTGATGAGATAAGACCTCTTGCGGCTGAGGTAGGACTTCTGCCTAGAGTTCACGGTTCGGGACTTTTCACCAGAGGTCAGACTCAGGTGCTTACAGTCTGCACGCTCGGACCTGTCAGCGACGCTCAGAAGATAGATGGTCTTGACGAGGAAGATTCCAAGAGATATATGCACCAGTATAACTTCCCCAGCTATTCAGTAGGCGAAACCAGACCTTCCAGAGGTCCCGGCAGACGTGAGATAGGTCACGGCGCACTTGCTGAAAGAGCGCTTGAACCGGTTATCCCCAGTGTGGAAGATTTTCCGTATGCTATCCGTATGGTGTCTGAGGTGCTTTCCTCTAACGGTTCTACCTCACAGGGCTCTATCTGCGGTTCTACACTTGCGCTTATGGACGCAGGCGTTCCTATAAAAGCTCCCGTTGCCGGTATTTCCTGCGGACTTATCACCAAGGACGACGGCAGTTGGATGACTATGGTGGATATCCAGGGTCTTGAGGACTTTTACGGCGATATGGACTTTAAAGTCGGCGGTACAAGAAACGGTATCACCGCAATCCAGGTGGATATAAAGGTAGATGGTCTTACTCCTGAAATAATAAAGGAAGCTTTTGCAAAGACCCATAAAGCCCGTCTTTATATTCTTGACGAAGTAATGCTGAAAGCTATTCCTGAGCCGAGACCTACTGTTAATCAGTGGGCGCCTAAGATGCTCACGACTAAAGTTCCTGTGGACAAGATCCGTGAGGTCATCGGAAGCGGCGGAAAGGTCATTCAGAAAATCTCCGCTGAGTGTGAAGTTAAGATCGACATTGAAGAGGACGGAAATGTTTATGTATCCGGTCTTGACCTGGCTAAGGCTCAGAAAGCTATCGACATTATCAACACGATAGGTCATGAGCCGGAAGTCGGAACGATCTATAAGGGCAAGGTCGTAAGGATAATGAATTTCGGAGCATTTGTTGAGATAGCTCCCGGAAAAGACGGACTTGTCCATATTTCAAAGCTGGATAAAAAGAGAGTTGAAAAGGTAGAGGACGTTGTTTCCATCGGCGATGAGATAGTTGTAAAGGTCATGGAGATAGACGACCAGGGAAGAATAAACCTTTCAAGAAAAGATGCGCTTGCTGACATCGAAGCTAAAAAGAATTCTTCAGAACAGGTCTGAATATCAAACTTTAAACGGATAGAAAGGGGCGAAGGTTTTCGCTCCTTTATTCGTATGGCTGACCGAACGGCTTGTATTGCAAGACCGGAGCAGCCTGCCGTTTGCGGCGGACAAAAAGCATTTTGCATGAATTATATGCTGATATCTTCACAAATATTCTTTAAAAATCATAATTTGTATTGAATATTAAACGAAAGGGTGATATTTGTGAAAGATGTTGTGATCGCATTGCTGCTGGTTGCGATCGTGGCAGCAGTCACGGTCATTGTGCAGAAGTTTACCATGTTCAGAAGGAAAGCTCATAAGATCGGGGTAATAGTCATTCCGGTGGGAAGCGAAACGGAAAATGCAGATATTGCGATAAAATCTGCATATTATGATGAGACATTTGACAGTACGCCCTGCGGCAGGGAAATACTTATCGTAAACTTCGGGTGCCGGCCACAGCTGTGGGAACATTACCAGCTTCTGGCGTCGGAGTATTCGATAGTTCATGCCGTAGACAGCCATGAGCTTTACGCTTACCTGAAAGTAAAATACGGCTGACGGAAAGAAAGGAACATAAAATGCAGGAAAGTAATATTACGTTTCTGGAGGGCAGCGTAGACTGCATTGTTTATAAAAACGAAGAGAACGGCTTTGTTGTCCTGACGCTTGATTCCGGCGGCGAGGCTGTGACAGTCGTGGGAGAGCTTGGAAACGTAGAAGAGGGAGAAGAACTGAAACTCACCGGTGAATATATTAATCACAGGAAATTCGGTATGCAGTTCAAGGCTCATCTTTGTGAAAGGTCTCTCCCGAAAACTGCCACGGCTATAATGAAATATCTTGCAAGCGGCGTGATAAAAGGGATAGGTCCGGTGCTGGCAAAAAAGATAGTGAAGCAGTTCGGGGAAAGATCGCTTGAAGTATTTGAAAACGACCCCGACAAGCTGCTGGAGATAGATGGGATAACTCCTAAAAGTCTTACTAAAATAATGGATAGCTATAAAAACGTGTTTGGCGTGAGAAATCTTATGATCTTTCTGTCGGAACACAATATCTCAGCCGCTTACGGAGTAAGAGCATGGAGGAAATGGAACAATTCCGCAATCGACGCTATCAAGGGCAACCCGTACCTTATGTGTACAGGCGGAGTGGAACTGCCGTTTTCTCTGGCTGAACAGCTTGCAGAAGAAATGGGCGTCAGCAAGTCTGACAGCAACCGTATCAAAGCCGGTATCTCCTGGGTGCTGACGCAAAATTCACTGAATGGTCATACCTGCCTGCCAAAAGACAGATTGAAAGAAACAGCAATGGCTTTTCTTTCGATTGACGATGTGACCTTTGAAAACGCCCTGGCGGCAGAAATCGAAGAAAACAGACTGTATATCTACTACAAGGGAAAAAGACCTTTCGTAATGCTCAGGGATTATTACGAAGCTGAGGACTATATCGCCAGACGTCTCCAGCTTATGCGTGATATGAGTTTCAACAGCAATATTGACTATTCGGAAGTCATAGACCTTGCCGAGGAACAGTTTGATATCAAATATGAAGAAATTCAAAGAAAAGCTATAAATACGGCGCTTTCATGCGGATTTTTGATACTTACCGGCGGTCCCGGCACAGGTAAGACTACCACTCTCAACGGCATCATCTCTCTGTTTCAACAGCAGGGAATGACCGTTATGATAGCTGCTCCTACCGGCAGGGCTGCCAAAAGAATATCCGATCTGACGGGTTTTGAAGCAAAAACTATCCACCGAATGTTGGAAGTGGAGTTTTCAGACGGCGACAGACCAACATTCAAACATGATGAGAACAGTATTCTGGATTGCGATGTCATGATAATAGACGAGATGTCGATGGTGGACACTCTGCTGTTTGAGGCTTTGCTGAAAGCGCTGAAATTCAACTGTTCCCTTATAATGGTGGGGGACTCGGATCAGCTGCCTTCGGTGGTTCGACGGTAATCAATAAGCAGGGAGCTGAAGGCGCAA
>CANRLY010000074.1 GCA_947631585.1 uncultured Clostridia bacterium | reverse complement strand
GGGATTCAAATAAAACAGCTTTATATGAATTGCGCTGTCGGTTGCTTGAAGAGGTCTAAACCGATAAAGAAATTTTTTCATTTGTATAAAAATCGCAAAAAACACAGATATGATCTTGCTGGGTTTGATACAAGGCAATAACGCAGAATCGGAATTACGGAGGAAAGCAAAATGGAAAAGAAATCGAATATATGGCGGGAGATGTATCAGGCTGCAAAAGCTGTTCAGAATGGCAGAAAAATATCCGAGTATGTAGATGCCGGAGGAGTTGCGGCGGCGATACTATCTTCATCAGGCAGGATATACACAGGCGTTTGCATCGACACTTGTTCTACATTGGGGATTTGCGCTGAAAGAAATGCGATTTTTAATATGATAACAAATGGGGAGCAGGAAATCAAAAAAGTTCTTGCAATTATGCCGAATGGGAAATTAGGCGCTCCATGCGGTGCGTGCCGTGAACTTATGGTTCAGCTAATGCCCGAAAATTATCGAAAAATTGAAATACTGATAGAACTTGATCCGGAGGAGGTCGTCACTTTAGGTGAACTTACTCCAAAATGGTGGATATAAGGCGGAAAGAGAATTGAAAATTTGAAAGGAACATCAAATGGAAAATTGTGAAATTAAAATAGTGGCGCTTCCAAAGGAAAAATGGAAAGGCGTACCCATACCAATGGTGACGAAGCGACAGTTACTATGATCTGGAAATCAGCCCGTTGGACAAAAACGGTTGTACGGTCGCTCTTGTCAGGAAATCGGCGGAAAAGGAAATTGTACATACTCCGGAGGAATATGATTTTCCCGATTCCTTGTATCAGGAGCATTGGGAAAAAGCCGAAGCCTACGGCGTTCTCGGCTTAGACGGCACGCTGCTGGCTTGTATCGAAGTCTGTCCTGAGGAATGGTCAAACAGGCTTATGGTAACGGAGCTATGGGTATCGGAAGAGCTCCGACGTCAGGGCGTGGGCAAGAAGCTTATGGACAAGGCAAAGGAGATAGCGCTTCTTCAGAACAGGCGTGCAATTATTTTAGAAACGCAGTCCTGCAACACAAATGCGGTCGGATTTTATCTTCACGAGGGCTTTGAACTCATAGGCTTTGACACTTGCTGTTATACAAACAATAAGATAGCAAAAAAGAATCACTATTGCGGTTGACATTATTTGATCGGTATGATATAATGATAATGCTGTGTTGTCAGCAAGCGGCTGGACTGCCGCTTTTTCGAGGTGTAACTCAGTTTGGTAGAGTGCTTGGTTTGGGACCAAGATGCCGCAGGTTCGAGTCCTGTCACCTCGACCAGAATGCTTGCGAAGCAAGCATGAAGAATCGCTTCGCCGTCATGATGTTGACGGCGATTTTCTTTTTCAAAGAAAAACCTGCAATCAATGCTAACGCAAGCGTTAGCATGAAGAATTTCATCGTTGCCATAAATCGTGGCAACGATTTTCTTTTATGCAAAAGAAAATTCTGAAATTCTTCCGTTAGTGAGATACTATTCATTAGCGTGCAATTCTTCTATCCGGATACTAATACTTCTCTGATATTTCCGTTCGGCTTGAAGAAATTTTCTTCGCCTGTCATGCCCGACACCACAGTCTGAGAACCTACCCACTTTATGACCGCAGTCAGTCATGTGCGGCGGCAGCCCGTGGGGCAACGCCCCACGGCTTCGGCGGCGAAGCCGCCGAAGTTCGCTCACCTGTCAGGTGAGCGGCTGCCGCCGCCTGACGTTCGCACCACGACCGTAAAATTCCCCTTGCAGAATTAATTTAGCTCCTATAGATCTGTACAAGGTTTAGTGCGGATCTTTCCTTAGCTCGAAAAATTAATTTTGATTTAATCATACTTTTACTTTACAGAAATTTCCGCTTGTGCTTTAAGAAACTTTCTTCGCCGCCATACATAATATAAATTCGCACTCTGCGGCTCCCTCCCCTAAGCCGGGGAACTTTCCGCTTTTATCTTACGGCTTCCGCCGCTTCTAAGCTGCCTGTATGTGCTTGCTATCACTGCCAAAGATATCACCGCCGTGAGTATGTCGGACACCGGCATGGAGTAAAGCACTCCGTCCAGCCCGAAAAACACCGGCAGCAGCAGAGCGGTCCCCACACCGAAAACTATCTCCCTTACCATCGAGAGCATCGTCGAAGCCGCCGCCTTTCCCATTGCCTGTAAAAATATGAAAGCCGCCTTGTTCACGCAGGCAAAAACTATCATGCAAAGATATATCCTGAACGACTTCACCGCAAATTCAGTGTAGTAAACGCTTTCGTTCGCTGCGCCGAATATCCTTATCAACTGCCTTGGAAGCAGCTCCGCCGCCCCTAAAGATATCGCCCCGACTGCCGCTTCAGCCGCCAACAGCATGGTGAACAGCTTCTTTACCCTGTCTTTAAGCCCTGCTCCCATGTTGAACCCTACTATCGGTATGCAGCCGGCAGCCATTCCCACTACAACAGAAATTACTATCTGGAAAAACTTCATCACTATCCCCACAACAGCCATTGGTATCTGCGCATACCTGCTCTGCCCGAAAACAGCGTCCTGTGCGCCGTACTTGCGTATCATGTTGTTAATAGCCGCCATCGCCGCCACTAACGATATCTGCGATAAAAAACTGCATATCCCCAGCGTCAGGGTCTTTCTTACGATACTGCCTTTCAGCGCAAGATCGCACTTGCCCAGTTTTACCGTCTTTGTGTGCAGCATATACCACGCCGCAAGACCGGCAGTAACTATCTGTCCCAGCACAGTGGCGATAGCTGCACCAGCCATTCCCCATCTGAAAACAAAAATGAACACCGGGTCTAAAACTATGTTCACCAAAGCCCCTGCCAAAGTGGAAACCATCGCAAACCTCGGACTCCCGTCCGCCCGGATAACAGGATTCATCGCCTGCCCGAACATATAAAACGGTATTCCGAAAGTTATCCAGAGAAAATATTCCTTTGCATAAGCAAACGTCTGCGGATTCACCCTGCCGCCGAACATAGTTATTATCCCGCTGCTGAAAACAAGATATATCACCGTCAGCAGCGCCGAGGACAAAACGCTCAGCGTAACGGCGTTTCCCATGCTGCGGCTTGCGCTGTCCCGATCTTTTTTGCCAAGGCTCAGACTCACAAAAGCGCAGCAGCCGTCCCCTATCATAACCGCCGCCGCCAGAGCAATGACCGTCAGCGGAAACACCACAGTGTTCGCAGCGTTTCCGTAAGAGCCCAGATATCCGGCGTTTGCAATAAAAATCTGGTCTACAATGTTGTAAAGCGCCCCTACCAGCAAAGATATCACGCAAGGCACAGCGTACCTTGCCATGAGCGCTCCCACCTTTTCACAGGCAAGAGGACCGAAATTTTTCTGTTCCATAAAAATACCTCCAAAAAAATAAAAAAGCGCAGGTCCTATAGCCGGACTTACGCTTTTTTTGCTACACACTATGCTTATATTATACCAGTTTTGCGCAACTTTTTCAAAGGTGATTTTTCACAAATCAGACCCCTGCTCCTCGAATTTTTTTGTGTACCCTGATATTCAGAACAACTCATTCTGCTCCTTTTCAGATACCCCAAGGAAGCTTATCAGCTGCTGCTTTGCAATGCCCTGACGCTTGCGGCAGACATTTTCCAAAGCCGTTATATTTGCTTTCCAGTCATCGTAAACAGGCTTTTGCCACCTTTTTCCGTGAAGCTTCATTTCGCTGTCCATTTCCGCCGTCATGCGCTGCTCCACCGCAATAAGGTTTTCCGGCGTAAAACAGCTCCCCAGCAGCTGGGCGTAACGTTTCAAAAACTTTTCCTTGAACTGGTCGTTTTTCAGCAATCCGCACTGAACGGCAGTTGAGAAACTGTGCTGCGAACCGTGCCCATCAGGGTCGAACATCATCTTTATTGAGTTGTAACTGTCCCCCCAGGTCGCCTCTCCTCTCATCGCCATGTCCAGATCGAAGAGTATCCATTTCCACTTTCCGCCCTGCTCACGGTAAAACTTTATATTTCCGGTGTCGCCGTTGCAGAAGAATATTTCCGCAATAAGGTAATCAATGTAATTGTCCACATCTATCTGAGAGCAAACGTATTCGTAGTTTTCCTTTACCGACAGATCGTGTGACTTTATCCAGTCCACCAGCCGGTAGTAATCTGCGTTGTCGCCGGCAATAACTATCTGACCGTTCCCCTTGAGTATGTCTATCTTCTTTTTGTCTATGCCCTCGTGGGACTGAAAATAACTTTCGTTTATCTTTTCCCTCAGATCGTAGTAACCGTAATATTCGCCGTTGATGTAGACCGCCACAGGCTGCCAGTCCATGTATGCGATGTCAGAATATTCAGAAAAAGCCTCGGTGCAGAAAGCGTCTCTTATTCTTGTGAAGCCCTGGTCCTGACCGCCGGCTCTCAGCACCAGCGAAGAAAAGCTGCTTATGTCATTGCCCTCGAAGAACGGATAGTTCACCGACGAGCAGCCGTACTTCCCCCTGAAATGTATAGCCAGACTTTTCTGGTCGTAAGCTCTTGAAAACTGCCCGAACACCTTGGCACCGGCTTCGCAGGCTATCTCCCTCTGTCCGTCGGCAGTGTAAAATTCAAAAGAAACTTCTCTTTCCCAGTCCTGCCAGAAATTCGCCCCTACATATGGGAACTCTTTCTCGTAGCTGTCCCCGAACGCCAGTATGCCTCTTTCGCTGCTGAAAAGATCGTCCGGTGCGCAGGACAGACAAACTATCGGTATGTCGTGTTCCTCACCGACTATGAAAGTTTCGCTGCATACCTCACTGGGAAGATACCCCTCCCGGTAAGCTACCGCCTTTATCACGCAGTTTTTGCTTATGGTGTACCCGGTAAAGACCTTGCTGCTCTCAGCAGGCAAACTTCCGTCCGCAGTGTACCTGACCGTAACTCCGCTTTCCGCCTGAACAGTCAGCTTTTCACCTTTTTCAGCGTATCCGCCGGCGTTTGAAAAAACAGGCTGCCTGGCGTATCCCTTGTAAAAATTGTTCGGGTTTTCCTTGCCGGGGGTCGGCTCTGCGTAAAATACCGTCTCTCCGTTTTCGCCGCTTCCGCAGGTGTTTTCAGCCGAAAGCCGCTCAAACTCCACCTTGTCCCGACAGTTCCCCTCCTTGTCGAATAAATATATCTCGTCTCCGTCAAGACCTATCTTTATGGGAAGATGCTCTCCGCCCTTATCAGAACCGTCAGCGTAAAGCAGCAGCTTCCCCCCGGAAGGCACTTTCAGCCCCTGAAAAATGTACTCCGGTCTGTCAGGATCTTCTCCTATGCCCCAGCCGCTCAGGTCTTTATCAGCGCCGGACCTGTTGCCAAGCTCCACCCAGTCACAGTCAACGCCTCCGTTGCCTGTGGCTGATACCTCCGACAGGAACACATCTTCCGATATGGGACGCTCCGGCTTTTCAGCCGCCGGAGCGTCATTGCCTACCGTGGTCACCGCAGGCTTCTCCACCTTGTCCACCGCCGGAGAAGCCGCCGGCGCAGCAGTAGTGGTCTGCTGAACGCCCTGCTCCTCAGGTAAACCGTTTTTCTTTCCGGGAGTGGGCTTTGTGAATAATACATAACTTCCGTCCTCAGCCCTGCCGCAGGATATGTCCCTGCCCGGACGCTCTATAGGTACGCTGAATATCACTCCGCCGTTCTTGTCAGTGAGAACTATCCCGTCGTCCTCGTTCCCCAACTTGAAGGAAGCGTGCAGCTCACCGTCCTTGAACTCGTCCAGCCCGTCGCACCAGACCAGCAGATACTCTCCCCCGCCGATCTTTGCTCCGCTTGGGAACTTCCACTTGCCATGCTCCGAAAGCCTGTCCGATAACCCCATTCCCGATAAGTCTATCTTCTCGCCGCCGCTGTTGTATATCTCTATCCAGTCTGAGGAATTTCCGTAGTTGTCGTCTATGGTCTCACCGTTGGAAGTCATGTATTCGTTTAACAGCAATTCTCCGCCGCCTCCGCCGCTCTGCTTCTCTTCCCCCGAAGAGTCTCCGCCTCTTGCGCCGCAGGAAGTCAGCATCACCGCCGCCAGACTTCCGGCTAATAACCGCTTTTTGAGCTTGTCCGACCTGTCCACTTTCCGACCCCCCTCTGCGAATTATTCTACCACGTTTTTCGACGAATATCAACAAATTCCCAAGTAATGAGACTGTACTGTAAACTTTGTTACAACACTGTAATAAAAATGTTGCAACACTTTTGACGCTCTTAACAATTATTTTATATTTCAAAATAAAAAACCTCCGCCGAGAAGATCAGCGGCGGAGGAAGATCTATTTCACGGGAGACAGCATCAGCCGCCGGAAAGCTCCCCTGTGGACACAAACGTGCCACTTTCCGGCAATTGCATTCAGCAGTCTTTTTGCCCGATAGTATATATTATGCCCCGAAAAAACCAAGGTGCGGCAAAATGCAAAAATTGGCTTATCTTCGCATTTTGCCGCAAAAAAAGGAGCAGCCAGAGCCGCTCCTGTTCTTTAGCTATTTAAAATTTCGGACTCACTCCAATTCACTGAAATAAACATCAGATAAAATGTTACAGAGCCATCGGACTCACCCTTCACTGTAAATTTTGTCGAGAAAAATTTTAAATCTTCATCGGAGTTATTACCTTTCAACAGATCTATTGGTCAACTTGTAAGATGGTCTCAGACCTAAACGTAACTTTCAGGCGGACTCACCTCTTTCATGATGTTTCAGATAAAGTTCTTATCCGGAGCTGCCCCGCTTGCCGGAACTCCGCTCCTTCCTTATATATCAAGCGTAAGCTTAAATTCTTAAAGGCAAACTATGCCATCGGACTCACCCTTCAAATATTTTTTTGTCAAGTAAGAACTAAATTCTGCATGGGACTCTCTCCAATCTGTTATTTATTCAAAAACCTCGCCGACTTAACTGACCTGCACATATCACATACGTCCCTTCTATGAAATATTCAAAGCCGCAAGTCTTGCGCCATGGAACATGGCTATTAAATTGTATTTTCGTCCCCATCGGGAACTGAATTTGTCGGTATCCTTATATTAAGCAGAGACCTGTTGGTGAAACCTTCCTGTTTTGCAGCCCAACGATCGTATTCATAACCTTAAAGTCAAAGCCTGTCAGCTCTCCGGCTGAAACTGCGCTTTCTCTTAAAACTGATCCGCCGAGCCGCAGCGGATACCGGAATGTGATTCAATTGTGTCCATTGGACTCGCCTCCGTTCCTTTCATCAATAAGACCTTTTCCGGCGTCCGGACTTCTGGTAAGACTGCCCTGAGACTTGTAATGTTCCTGCCCTGCAACGTTCCTCCGAAAACGTCTCCGAAATGTCTTTAAGGTACTCAGCTTTCCGCCCCAAGCTCCTGATTCCTTCCGGTCGGTGCTGCTCACGATGCGGTTTTCCTTTTCCTTGAGTATACTATATCACACTTTTTGTGCAATGTCAATAGGTTTTTTCAAATTTTTTTGAAAAATTTTATTTAATATTACTTTCAAATTAAACCCCTTGACTTTGCAGAGAAATTGTTATATAATAAGTGTGTTGTGATGCCGAATGTATCAACAGTGAACTGGAGGAAAAGCTATGTCTGGTGGATTTGACTACACGCCCGACCTTTATACTCTCGAAGATGAAGACGGCGGCGTCCGCACCTTTGAACTGCTGGACATGATGGAAGCTGACGGCGAGGAATATTACGCATTCACGCCATATTACGGCGACGATCCCCAGGCTGCCCTGCAAGACAGCGGCGAAGTGGTGATCTTAAAAAAACAGCTTGACGAAAACGGCGAAGAGCTGATGGTAAGCGTTGACGACGACGAGGAGTTCGACAGGATAGGCGGACTGTTCATGGAGCGTATCGAGGATATGTTCGAGTTTGACGATGAGGAAGCCGGCGAGGACGACCAGTAGCAAGCGCCGCAGACCCGGCATATCAGACTTATCCCAAGAGGTGATAATTTTGAAAAGACCAGCAATAATAGCAGTTCTGGCGGCGGTGACCTTTTCGCTGACCGGCTGCGGATTTCAGGATATAGAAGCGGACACAGCTATCGTTGCCACAACAACGACCTATTCCGATCCGCTTCTGGTTGAACCTGCCGAAACTACCACGGCGGCAACCACCGCTCCGGAGAAAAAGACCGAATCGAAAAAGACCGAGCCGCCTGAGAAAAGTCCTTATCCTGCCGTTATGAAAACCACAGCCAACGTAAACGCCAGGACAGCTCCGTCCACCTCCGGCGATGTTATCGAAACTCTTGCCGAGGGTTCGGAGATCAAGGTCATAGGCGAAAAAGACGGCTGGTATAAAATAGAGCTTGAGGGTGCGGACGAAGCATACGTCATCAAAGATTATGTAGAAGCCGCCTCCGCCGAAGAAGCCGACGACTAACGGCAGCAAGGGTGGGCAGATAGGCGCAAGTGGGCGACCTGCCAAGTGGGAGAACCGGAGCAAGCAGGCG
>CANRLY010000073.1 GCA_947631585.1 uncultured Clostridia bacterium | reverse complement strand
GCTCATCTGGTAGAGCGCCACCTTGCCAAGGTGGAGGTAGCGAGTTCGAGCCTCGTAATCCGCTCCAGAATGCTTACTTCGTAAGCATGAAGAATTTCATTTCCGCCAAGATGATGGCGGAAATTTTCTTTTCAAGAAAAGAAAATCCTGAAATTCTTCTCGGTTTTGGGACTTTGGTGTGGATTTTTCGCTCTTAAATCCTTTGTGGGGGTCACCAACGCTTGCGATTCTTCTGTTAGCTCAGATATTATAACTTTGTGCGGTGATTCTTCTCCGTTTTGGTACTTTTGTGGGAGATTATCCGCATTGAAACTTTGTGCGGATTTTCGCTTTGAAACCTTATGCGGACTCTCTGTTTTGAAACTTTTGTGTGGATTTTTCGCTTTGGTACTTTGTGTGGACTCTCTGTTTTGGAACTTTGTGCGGATTTTCGCTTTAGTTTTGTGTGGACTCTCTGTTTTGAAACCTTATGCGGACGCTCTGTTTTGTAGATTTATACGGCTCTCCGCTTTGATTTATATTCCGCCAACATTGAAAATTTGCGCAAAAATGCCCGGCTTTGCTATTTGCTGACCGGGCGATTTTTATTTGAATTTTTCCTTGAGCTTATCGAAAAAGCTTTGTCTGGTAGTATAGTTTTTATTTTCCATAGCCTTATCGAACTCTCTCAGCAGTTTTTCCTGTTCCTTTGTAAGGTCTCTGGGGATCTCAACGCTCACTTTCACATAGTGGTCGCCCTTATCCGGTCGGTTGACCTTTTTGATACCCTTGCCTCTCAGGCGGAACACCGTGCCGCTTTGCGTACCGGCAGGGATATTATACTTGACTTTTCCGTCAACGGTAGGAACTATCACCTCGTCGCCGAGCGTTGCCTGGGCGAAGGTTATGGGAACTTCTGTCCAGACGTCGTAGCCGTCCCGTTCAAACATAGGGTCGGGTCTTACGGTGACAGAAATATTCAGGTCGCCGGCAGGACCGCCGTTTATGCCGCAGTCTCCCTCTCCTGCCACACGGAGGGTACGTCCGTCGTCCACTCCGGCTGGAACTTCTATTTCTCTGGTAACAGTTTTTCTGACTCTGCCGTTACCGGAGCATTTAGTACAAGGCTTATCTATGATCTTTCCCTTACCCTGGCAGCGAGAGCAGACCTGAGTTGACTGCATTGCTCCGAAAGGCGTTCTGGTGGTAACTCTCACCGTACCTGTTCCACGGCAATCGGGGCAGGTCTGGGGAGTTGCCCCTGCCTGTGCGCCTGTGCCGGAACATTCCGGGCATTTTTCCAGTCTGCTCACGGTAACGGAAGTCTTTTTGCCCTTGCAGGCTTCCATAAAGTCAAGGATTATATTTGCTCTTATATCGCCGCCTCGTCTGGGGGCGTTAGGGTTTGCGGAACGTCTTGAGCTTCCGCCGAATCCGCCTCCAAAGAAGCTCTCGAAAATATCCCCGATATCGTCAAATCCGCCGAAGCCTCCGAATCCGCCGCCCTGACCTGCGCCGTAGCTGGGGTCAACGCCTGCAAAGCCGAACTGGTCGTATTTTGCCCGTTTATCCTTATCGGAAAGCACCTCATAAGCCTCGTTTATCTCTTTGAACTTAGCTTCGCACTCTTTATCGTCCGGGTGAAGATCGGGGTGGTACTGTTTTGCCAGTTTCCTGAAAGCCTTTTTCAGTTCGTCATCGCTTGCCCCTCTGGGCACTCCGAGGACCTCGTAGTAATCTCTTTTGTTATCAGCCATAGCTGTAAAAGCCCCTTTTCAGGAGCGATCCTCCTTTGTCGGTTTGTCTGGCAGACGGTGCAATTTTGCCGTTATTTCAAATTACCCTGAGAGCCGCAGCTCCGTTTTCAGAGACCTGCGGCTTTTCGGGCAAATATCCATATATTAGTCTGCGTCGGTAAATTCAGCGTCTATCACGTCGTCTCCTGCGCCTGATTCGCCCTGAGCCGAGCCGCCGCCCATATTATTCGGGTCAAAGCCGGCTGCTCCGCCTGCTGCCTGCTGTGCCTGAGCCGCCTGCTGGTAAACTCTTGTAGCGACCTTTTCAAACTCAGACTGAAGTTCCTGATGTTTAGCCTTGATAGCCTCGATGTCATCGCCTTTGAGCAATTCTTTGAGGGCGTCTATCTTAGCGGTAACAGCCTTCTTCTCGTCAGCGGTGACCTTATCACCGAAGTCGTTAAGAGCCTTTTCACACTGGAATACCATCTGGTCTGCGGCGTTTCTTGCGTCGATAGCGTCTTTCTTTTTCTTATCCTCTTCTGCGAAAGCTTCCGCTTCCTTTACCGCCTTATCTATGTCCTCTTTAGACATATTGGTGGAAGAAGTGATAGTGATGTTCTGTTCCTTGCCGGTTCCCAGGTCTTTTGCAGAAACGTGAACTATACCGTTTGCGTCTATATCGAAAGTTACCTCTATCTGAGGAACTCCTCTGGGAGCGGGAGCGATACCGTCCAGCCTGAACATACCCAGCTGCTTGTTGTCTTTAGCCAGTTCCCTTTCGCCCTGGAGAACGTTTATATCAACAGCGGTCTGGTTATCCGAATAGGTAGAGAACACTTGAGTTTTCTTAGTGGGGATAGTAGTGTTTCTTTCGATCATCTTGGTAGCTATGCCGCCGGCGGTCTCTATACTCAGCGAAAGAGGAGTTACGTCCAGCAGCAGCAAATCACCCTTTACGTCTCCGCCGAGGACTCCGCCCTGGTAAGCCGCACCGAGAGCCACGCACTCGTCGGGGTTTATGCCCTTAAAGGGTTCTTTGCCGATAAACTTCTTTACTGCCTCCACAACGGCAGGTATTCTTGAAGAACCGCCTACCATCAGCACTTTTTGCAGTTCGGAAGCGGAAAGTCCCGAATCGGACAGAGCCTGTTTAACAGGACCCATGGTAGATTCCACCAGATCGGCGGTCATCTCGTTGAACTTAGCCTGAGAGAGTGTAAGCTCCAGGTGTTTAGGACCTGTGGCGTCTGCGGTTATGAACGGCAGGGAGATAGCGGTAGTAGGCGTTGAAGAAAGTTCTATCTTAGCTTTCTCAGCGGCTTCTTTCAGTCTCTGCATAGCCATCTTGTCGGAAGAAAGGTCGATACCCTCAGCGGACTTGAATTCCTTTATCATCCAGTCGATTATCCTCTGGTCGAAGTCGTCGCCGCCCAGACGGTTATTTCCTGCGGTAGCAAGCACCTGAGTGATGCCGTCGCCCATTTCGATGATAGACACATCGAAAGTTCCGCCGCCCAGGTCATAGACCATGATCTTCTGGTCCTCTTCCTTGTCTATGCCGTAAGAGAAGGCAGCCGCAGTAGGTTCGTTGATGATACGTCTTACATTAAGACCTGCGATCTGACCGGCGTCCTTAGTCGCCTGTCTCTGTGCGTCGGTGAAGTAAGCGGGAACGGTGATAACGGCTTCGGTCACCGGTTCGCCCAGATAGCTTTCCGCATCAGATTTCAGCTTCTGGAGTATCATAGCGGAAATTTCCTGGGGAGTATATTCTTTTCCGCCCATTTTCGCCTTATAATCGCTTCCCATGTGTCTCTTGATAGAGATAACGGTATTATCGAAGTTAGTGACAGCCTGACGTTTTGCCACCTGACCTACCAGTCTGTCTCCCGTTTTGGAAACTCCCACCACTGAGGGAGTAGTTCTTGCGCCCTCGCTGTTAGGGATAACGACGGCTTCGCCGCCCTCCATAACTGCCACGCATGAATTAGTTGTACCTAAGTCGATTCCAATGATCTTGCTCATAACAGATCTTCCTTTCTTTCATCAAAATGTTATCATTTACGGATTTGCAACAGTCACCATAGCATATCTTATGACTTTCGAGCCTATCTTGTAGCCTTTCTGGAAAGTCTGAGCCACTATGTTTTCGCCGAGTTCAGGGTCTTGTATCTGGTTCACGGCGTTTGCCACATTAGGGTCGAACTCCTGACCTGTGGGGTCGATGATCTCGACTCCCAGTTTTTTCAGCACCTCTCCCATCTGGGAGAAGATCATTGCCATGCCCTGCTTGTAGCTTTCGTCAGCGGTCTCGGTTTGCAGAGCTCTTTCAAAGTTATCGAAAACCGGCAGTATTTCCGCCAGAGTATTTCCGGTAACGGTGGAAGTTATCTCAATGCGTTCCTTTGCGCTGCGTTTTCTGAAATTATCGTACTCAGCCATAAGTCTGAGGTACTTATCTTTCTGAGCTGCCAGTTCCTTTTCCAGAGCAGCGGTCTTATCCCCACTATCCTCCGGGGAGTTTTGGGTATCTTCAGCCGTTTCCGGCGCAGACTGTCCTGCGCAGGTATCCGCCGCCTGTTCTTTAGTTTGTTCTGCGGGGGTCTCGTCGCAGCCGTTATCCATTTCAGGCTGTCCCTTTATATTTTCTTCATTCATCAGGTATTTTCCTCCTCGTCGTCTCCGGAGATAAGCTCCGTGATCTTGCCGGTCAGGTATTCGAGATACGGGATAAATTTCCGGTAATCGATCCTCATCGGACCGATAAGTCCCAGAGTTCCTGCCTGTTTGCCTTTTTTGCTGAAAGGCGAGGTTATGAAGCTGGAGTTGCTTATCACGAAGCTGTCCGACTCAGGTGAGAACATAACGTGCAGCCCCTCGAAAGAGCCGTCCAGGAACTTAGCGATATCCTTTTTCTTATCCAGAAAGGTAATGATCTCGTTCTGGCTGTATTCGCTGCGTGCGATAAGGTTAGTTTCGCCGGTGACCTTGACTTCTCCGCCGCTCATTTCCTTTGACATATTATATATCTCAGCGATAAGCGGAGAGAGGGTCATCATATAAGTTCCCAGAGCTTCGGTAAGTTTTTTGACCATTTCTTCTGAAAGGTCGCTGACTGCCATACCCTCCAGGTTAGTTTCCATAAACTCCGACAGAAATTCCAGCTGTTCCTCGGTGAGGTCGAATTGCAGCCGGCAGATCTTATTTTTGATCGAGCCGTTTGAGGTTATCATCAGCAGCACATACATTCTTTTGCCTGTAGGGATAACTTCCAGTTTTGAGATAACTGAGAATTTCGGCGCAGAATTTGACGCCACAGCGGCGCATTTTGTTATTTCCGCCAAAGCCGCAGTTGCCGATTCGACTATTTCGTCCTCAGAGGAAAATTCTTCCGGAAACATAGAGTCAAGAGCAGCGGTCTCCTCCAGCGAAAGGGGATTTTTCTCCATCAGGCTGTCCACATACAGTCTATAGCCCTTATATGTGGGAACTCTTCCTGCCGACGTATGGGGCTGTTCCAGGTAACCCTGCTTTTCCAGCTCTGCCATTTCGTTGCGGATAGTTGCCGACGATGCGCTGACATATTTCATTATCACCTTTGAACCTACCGGCTCTCCGGTGAGGATATACTCGTCAACCACTGCTGACAGTATCTTTAGCTTTCTGCCGTCCAACTCCCTCACCCTTTAGCACTTTTGTTTTTGAGTGTTAGCACTCGTACTCTTTGAGTGCTAATTATAGTTTAATACCTTTTTCCTCGTCTGTCAAGTGATTTTCACACAAATTTTTAATGAATTATTCCCCTTTATTTTGTGCAATTTACCCAGTTTGATTCAAAGGGGCGTTCCGCAGCTGCGGCTTCGCCGCAGCGAGCCGGGCGGCGAAGCCGCCCGGCATACGCCGGACCGAAGGTCCGGCGGGCGGAACGCCCCACTGCGCAAAACGGCAGAAAGAAAGATCTCCGCCCTAAAAAGAGCGGAGACCCGATCAGGTGTATGCAAAAGCTAATATCTCAAACTGCTTGCCCTTGGAACCGTCAGCCATCTTGACTTCTATGGTGTAGTCCTTGCTTTCAACGCCCATGACTAGTATTTCGATGCCGGGGTCTCCCCAGCCGCCGGGACGAATGCCGCTGACGTCTTTCTCCGAGACTACCTCTCCGCCGCATTTGATGGTGACGTGAGCAGTTCCCAGATCGCCGGTGGAGTTTTCCTTGAATATCATGTAAAGGAATTTGCCGGAAATGTTGAATACGGCAGGCTGGTCGCTTCCGTCATCGTTGTAACTCCAGCCGTTTTTGAAGCCGGAAATGGTCGTGCCTTCGCTGAAACTGCCAAGACTTTCAGGAACCAGCTGATCGCTCTCTAAAAGCTCTGCGGTCTCCTGCCTGCTGGAAAATACCGGTTCGGCAGGCAGAGGTGGTTCGGCTTCCTGCGGCTGGTCGGCAACCGTGTTATAGTAGTTGGCTATCATGTCGCAGACCAGCTTGTGTCCGCCGACATTTGGGTGAGACTGATCGTCTGAAAAGTCTGACCACTTCATTTTGCCGTTTTCAAACATGAACGTCAGAGCGTCGGCGTAACTTATCACCGGCAAAGAATAGTATTCCCCTATCTTTTTCATGTAGTCCTGCGCAGTGTGACCTTCTTCGGTTATCGCCATCAGCAGCACTACCGCAATTTCGTTGTCGTCTGAAAGCAAACGCCTTACCATGCTCTCATAAGCCCCCTGGTAATCAGGGTCGCTTCCGTCGTTGACCGCAAACTCTATGAAAACTATGTCCGGCTCATGCTGCAAAACGTCCCTGTCAAGCCGCAGTACCCCCAGCTTCGAGGGAGTACTGCTCAGTCCGGCGTTGATGTAGTTCACGTTTTCCCCCGTGCCGAATTTTTCCGCAAAATAGTCGCAGGAAAGCTTTGCGTAACAGCTGTCAGGACCTGCCGTCAGCCCCTCTGTTATCGAACCGCCGATGTATGCCACCGTCACCTCTTCGCCGCTCTGGGCTTTCTTTATCTTGTTCATCATGCGGGTGGTGTTCCCGTAGGAAGTCATAGACTTGTCTATCATGGCTTTGTTCCACTCCTCGTCAGTCTCCGGCAGCTTCTCCTCAGCCTGCTCTCCCGAACTCCCCTCAGAGACCTCCTTGCTGCCAGCCGGGTCGCTTCCGCTTTTTCCGCAGCCGCAGCAGACAGCCCCGGTCAACGCCACAGCCGCCGCTAATGCAAGCAATTTTTTAAGAAACATTTTTCCTATACCGCCTTTCAATATTTCCGCTATTTGATAATTATAATGTGCAAAACCGCCCGATTCAGCCAAACTGCCCGATTCAGCCTGAACCGCCAGATTCTGCCCCATTCTGCCCACCTGCTAAAACAAAAGCCGCCCAAAAGGGCGGCTTGAAGATCTGCCGGTTATTAGTTGATAAGGGACTTTTCAGTTTCCTTGTCAAAAATGTGGATCCTGTTGGGATCGATGGCGATCTGGATCTCGTCCTGAGGACGAGCGGTAGATCTGGGCGATACCCTTGCAGTAAGAGGAATACCCTCGCAGTTGATGTACAGATAAGTCTCAGCGCCCATCATTTCGGTAACTTCAACAGTTGCATCGATAACGCCGGTCTTTGCATTTGCAATGAACATCTCTTCGTCATGCAGACACTCAGGACGAACGCCCATTACGATCTCCTGATTTACCAGCGGCTCCAGAACTTCCGGATCAGCCTTGGACTCAGGGATCTCAACATAGTATTTCTTTCCTCTGGTGGTCTTGGTGTCCTCAGAACCAAACTCAACAGTGTATTTTCCGTCGATCTTGACCAGCTTGGAATCTATAAAGTTCATCTGAGGTGAACCGATGAATCCGGCAACGAACTGGTTTACAGGGTTCTGATAAAGATTGGTAGGAGAATCTATCTGCTGGATGTATCCGTCTTTCATAACTACGATACGGTCACCCATCGTCATAGCCTCTGTCTGGTCGTGAGTTACATAAATAAATGTAGTACCCAGTTTCTTGTGGAGCTTGGATATCTCAGTTCTCATCTGAGCCCTCAGTTTTGCGTCCAGGTTGGACAAAGGCTCGTCGAGAAGGAATACCTGAGGCTCACGCACGATAGCACGTCCCAGCGCAACTCTCTGTCTCTGTCCACCGGAAAGAGCCTTCGGCTTTCTGTCCAGCAGGTGGGAAATGTCAAGTATTCTTGCAGCTTCTTCAACTTTTCTTGCGATCTCGTCCTTGGGAACTTTTCTCAGCTTCAGTCCGAAAGCCATGTTCTCAAAAACTGTCATGTGAGGATAAAGAGCGTAGTTCTGGAAAACCATCGCAATATCTCTGTCCTTAGGAGCTATGTCGTTTACCAGTCTGTCTCCGATGTACAGTTCGCCTTCGCTGATCTCCTCAAGTCCGGCGATCATTCTGAGGGTAGTGGACTTTCCGCAACCGGAAGGACCAACCAGAATGATAAATTCCTTATCCTTGATCTCGATGTTGAAATCGGATACGGCGATAACGCCGCCAGGATACTTCTTGTAAATTTCTCTTAATGATACACTTGCCATCTTTAAAAGAACCTCCCTGTTTATTTTCACTAATTTTTTTGATTCAATTAGTTATGATATAATAATAGCAAATTTTATCTCCCGGCGCAAGTGTTGTTTTTACTAAACTTTAAAATGTTCATTTATTTATATTGACGAATATTTCTTGGAAATTGGAAAAAATTTACTGAAAAATCTTTTGCGTCACAAAAATGTTTCAACATCTTTGTGCAAAATTAACAAATAGTTTCCCAGGGGTAAATTTTCGTCCAAAACAAGCCCTCCGATGGAAATTCTTTTAAGATATGTTACTTTATTACCCAGTTTCTCGAACATACGTTTCACCTGATGGAACATTCCCTGGCAGAGGGTCACATGGCAGGCGAAAGGGTCGTCAGTATCAGGTAAAAGTTCCGCAGGCAGGCACACGTCTCCTCCGCCCAGGTCCATTCCGGAAGCGAAAGCGGCAGGGTAAGTTTCTTCCACCGGACGTTCCA
>CANRLY010000072.1 GCA_947631585.1 uncultured Clostridia bacterium | reverse complement strand
TGACATCCTGACCTTTTGCGGTGAAACTTTCGCTCAGTTCACGCAAAAGCGTATCGGAAGCCGCAAAAAACGGGTCTTTAAGCAGGTAGATATCCCAGCCGTCCAGCGTTTCCGAAAAGGTAAGGTAGCCTTTCGGGGTAAGGGCGGAAAGCTGCCTGAGCGCCACTGCGCCTGTTCCCGTACCGCCTTTGGGGAGAAGCTTCTTAGAAAGCCGAGAGGAAAAGCCGCTGAGTTTTTCGGAAAGCAGACTGTCCGAGGCAACGGCAAAGGTGTCGGAAAACACCGACGAGAGCGCCTGGACATACCGCTTGGTGCGCTCTGTGAGCTTTTTGTGTTCGTTGGTGATGGAAACTATCTCGGCTTCTTTTCTGCAAAGGGTACTTTCGTCCCAGAACTCCCCCAGATCCAGTATCTTCTGCCTGACTCCCGGGTAGATCGGGTCGAACAGGTGGGGAGCGGTGCCGTCCACAACTATGCGGTCAAGCCCGTGTATCACTATGGCGTCCAGGGAGTCGGGGTCGGAAGAGCAGTGGAAACTGGTCACCTCAAAACGGTCGCCGAACCTGTCGGAAAGCCGTTTCATCAGGGTGGACTTGCCTGTGCCTGCTCCGCCTTTGAGAATGACAGTTTTGTAGGCGGGAGAAAGGAACAGGTCGCTGAAACTGCCTCTGAAGCCGTCAGGTGAAAAAGAACCGAGAAAAAATTTTTCAGCCATTTAGGTAAAAACTCCTTTCATCTTTTTATCATTCTATGAAAAAAGTCGCTAACAGGCTACAGTATGGGAAAAGCCTCTTGAAAAATGTGACAGGATATGATAGAATGTTTATCGGAATATATGTGTTCGAGATTGTGAGGGTGAGAATATGATATTTAAAAAGATCGGCGTTTCTGTGGGAAACGAAACAAGAGGAGAACTTAGCTGCTACCTTTACGAGGCAAGCAGGGAAAACGGCAGGAAAAACCGTCCGGCTGTCATTATTTTTCCGGGCGGAGGGTACGATTACTGCTCCGACCGTGAGGCTGAACCGGTGGCGCTGAGGTTTCTGGGGGCAGGGCTGAACGCTTTTGTTCTCAGGTATTCCTGCGTAAAGAAAAAGTTCCCCACTGCGCTGCTGGAGGCTTGCGCTGCGGTGGCTTATGTGAGGAAAAATTCCAAAGAGTTTGACATCGACCCCGATAAGATAATAGTCTGCGGATTTTCGGCAGGTGGTCATCTGGCGGCTTCGGTGAGCTGTCACTGGTCAAAGGACTTTGTGTGCGGTCCGCTGGGAGTTTCACCGGAAGATGTAAGACCTAACGGGGCGATACTGGCTTATCCGGTGATAACTTCCGGCGAGTATGCCCACAGGGGCTCTATAGAAAATCTTATGCCTGATACCGACGGTGAGGAAAGGCAAAAGCTTATGGAGCTTACTTCTCTGGAAACTCAGGTGAACAAGGATACGCCCTGTACTTTTCTGTGGCATTGCGCCGACGACGGCTGCGTTCCGGTGGAAAATTCGCTGATGTACATGGCGGCTCTTTCAAAAAACAAGATACCGTTTGAAAGCCATATTTTCGAGTACGGCGGCCATGGACTGTCACTTTGCAACTTCAATACCGCCAACGAACCTGTCCATTACCAGCCGGTGGCTGAACAGTGGGCGGAACTTGCGGTGAAGTGGGCTTTGAGACTGGGCGGCGGAATGAATGGTATCAATTGAATCAACGATAACTAAAGAACGGACGGTTTTGGAAATTATATGGACCTTAATGAACTGAGAGAACAGATAAACGATATCGACAGCAGGATAGTGGAACTTTTTGTGAAGCGAATGGAACTTTGTCTCGATGTGGCAAAGTGGAAGGCGGAAAACGGTCAGCCGGTGTTCCAGAACGACAGGGAAAAAGATGTTATAAGAAAAGTGAGGGAGAAGTCTCCCCAGTGGCTGGAAAGCAGCTCGGAGGTGCTTTTTACCACGATCATGGATATTTCCAAGTCCCACCAGTACCAGCAGCTGATAGCGGCAAAGCCGGTCAGCGACTTTGACGACCTTTCAGCCGCTGCGAAAGACCCGGTCATCGCCTGCCCGGGAACTTCGGGAAGTTTTTCCCATATGGCGGCAAAGAAGCTTTTCCCGCAAAGCTCCCATGTGTTTTTCAGCGACTTTGAGGACGTGTTCAGGTCGGTGGTAAGCGGAAAGTCGGACTTTGGCATAATGCCGATACAGAACTCCACCGCCGGGTCGGTGCATCAGGCGTATGAGCTGCTGAAAAAGTACAACTGCCATATCGCCGCTTCGGTCAGGGTAAGGGTGTCCCATTGCCTTGCTGTAAGACCTGAGACGGATATTTCTCAGGTGGAAAAGGTTTATTCCCATGAGCAGGCGCTTGCACAGTGTTCGGAGTTTATAAAGAGCAGGGGACTTGTCCCTGAAAGCTATGCGAATACGGCTCTGGCGGCGGAATTCATAAAGGAGAGCGACCAGCCGTTTGCGGCGATATGCTCTGAAGAATGTGCCGAAAGACTGGGACTTAACATTGTTGCGAAGAATATCGCCAACGCTGACGATAATTACACCAGATTCATACTTCTTTCAAGAAAAGCGTATACTTCCAAAGACGCAAATATCATTTCGGTGAGCTTGTCTCTGCCGCACACAAGGTCTGCGCTTTACCGGCTGCTGACTAAGTTTTCTGTGGCAGGGCTGAACTTTATCCGCATAGAGAGCAGACCTATCGCCAGCAAGGATTTTGACGTGGTGTTCTATATGGACTTCGAGGGGAGCATTTCAAACCCGGCGGTGTCAAAGCTTATGTCTGAGCTGGAGTCGGAACTTTCATATTTCAGATTTCTCGGCAACTATCGGGAAACGGAGTAGACCTGTAATATACCCGGTCAGGGAAAGGGGTGTGCAGTATGGTTTCAGTTATTCTTGCCTGCGGCGGAAATTCCACCAGAATGGGCGGCAAAAACAAACTTCTTATGGAGATAGGCGGTCTTACCGTTATAGAGCGGACTATGCTGGCTTTTGACGGTATCAGTCAGGTGGGGGAGATGATAGTGAGCTGCCGCAGCGACCTCAAAGACCAATTTTACAAGGTGAGAACTGCTGAGTTTTCAAAAGAGCCGGTGTTCGTTATGGGGGGAGATACCCGTCAGGAGTCGGTGTTTGCGGCGTTCAGGGCGTGCGACCCCAAAGCAGGTCTTGTTTGTATCCATGACGGCGCAAGGCCGCTGGTGTCACCGGAAACCATTGAACTGGCTATTGCCGACGCACAGAAGTATGGTTCAGCCATAGTGTGCGTACCCTGCAAGGATACTATAAAGGTCTCGGACGGAAACGGAAGAATAACCGAAACGCCTCCCAGAAACAGAATGTTTTCTGCGCAGACGCCGCAGATATTTTCTTACGACATATATAAAGAAGCGGTGGAATTTGCCGGAAAATGCGGCTTTGATTTCACTGACGACAGCCAGCTGCTGGAGGCGATGGGGATAACTCCTCACATTACGGTGGGGGAATATTCAAATATAAAGATCACGACCCCGGAGGATATTCCCGTGGCGGAACATCTTCTCAGGATCGACAGGAAAGGAAATTGATGTTATGGAAGCAAAACAGCCGTTCAGGGTGGGACACGGATATGACGTCCACAAGCTGACGGAGGGCAGGAAGCTGATACTTGGGGGAGTGGATATTCCCCATGAGACAGGACTGCTTGGTCACTCGGACGCCGACGTTCTGGTACACGCTGTGATGGATTCGCTCCTGGGGGCAATGGCGATGGGCGATATCGGGAAGCTTTTCCCGGACAGCGACCCGGCTTACAAAGATGCCGACAGTCTGAAGCTGCTGGCGATGGTCTGCAAGCAGATAAACGACAAGGGTTACGAGATAGGGAACATAGATTCCACCGTCTGTGCGCAAAGACCTAAGCTTGCCGGCTACATAGACGAGATGAGGCGGAATATCGCCGATTTTGCAGGAGTGGATATTTCGCAGGTCTCAGTGAAAGCCACCACGGAAGAGGGGCTGGGCTTTACCGGCGAACAGCTTGGCATTTCGGCAACGGCGGTTTCGCTTGTTTACAAAAAATAAAAACAAAAGGGCGTTCACCGGGAACGTCCTTTTTATATTATAATAGTATAAGACCTGACAGCGGTCAGCCCAGCCTGAGCATTTCGTCTATGCAGGCTCTGGCTTTGGTCATGACTTCCTGACTGAGAACTATCTCTTCCCCGTCAGAACCCTCTGCGCAGTGGAGCACATCTGCTATGTTGGTGGCTTTCATGTTGTGGCATACGCAGTCTTTTGACAAAGCGTAGAACTTTTTCTCCGGGTGGTCTATGCCCAGATGCTGGACAATGCTCATTTCCGTGCCGATTATGAAAGAATCAGCTGAGCTTTTTGCGGCGAAGTCCATAATGCCGGTGGTGCTGCCCACATAGTCCGCATGGGCGGTGACTTCCGGCTTACATTCCGGGTGGACAAGCAGCAGGGCGTCAGGGTGCAAGGCTTTTGCCTTTACAACGTCCTTTTCGGATATCCTTGCGTGTGTAGGGCAGCCGCCGTTCACAAGACGTATCTCCTTTTCGGGTATCTGCTTTTTAACATAGTCCCCAAGGTTGCAGTCGGGAATGAACAGTATCTTGTCGGCGTCCATTTTTTTGATTATCTTTACGGCGGAAGAAGATGTAACGCAGACGTCGCAAAGGGTCTTTAGTTCGGAAGTGGTGTTGATGTACGCCACTACCGCATAGTCGGGATACATTTGTTTGAGCTGGGAAAGGATATCGGTGTCCAGCTGCTCAGCCATCGGGCAGCCGGCTTCAGGTCTGGGGAGCCAGACTCTTTTCTCCGGAGAAAGAATTTTTACCGTTTCAGCCATGAACCTTACGCCGCACATGATGACGTTTTTGTTTTCCGACTGTGCGGCTTTCTGCGCCAGCCCGAAAGAATCGCCGGTATAGTCGGCTATTTCCAGGATATCATGGCTCTGGTAACAATGGGCGAGTATGCAGATATCCTTTTCCTTTTTAAGCTGCATGATCTTTTCTTGTATATCTTTCAACATTAATATCACCGTTCTTTCAGGAATGAGATCAGTCGTTGTCTTTTTTTGCAGAAGCAGACTTTACCGCAGCCCTTGCCTGACGTATCTGTGCAAGCCCGTCGGCAAAGCTCTTTTCCGACTGAGCGAAAAGCCTGTCCAGCTTGGCTGTCATAGCCTGCCTGATCTGAGTATCCATAGCGTTGGCTTTGGCGATTATCTCAGCGGCGTTGTCTCTGGCTTTCTTGACCACCGCTTCGTTAGCGATAAGGATCTTCGCCCTTTCTTCGGCGGTCTTGAGCAGGCGGTCGGCTTTTTTATTGGCGTCGGCGATGATTTTTTCGCTTTCGTCGTTAAGAGCCTTTGCCCGCTTGATCTCATTTGGCAGGTTGACCCTCATATCTTCCATTATCGACCTTATCCTGTCCGGATCGACCAGCACTTTCTTGTTTGCAAACGGCACCTGCTTGGCGTTATCCAAAAGTTCGTCCAGCATATCCAGGGATTCTTCAATAGTCATGTCAAAGCTCCTTTCATTGACCACTGCTTATTCTTTGTTTGATCTTGTCCAGTATCTGTTCGGGAACGAAATCCCGTATATCTCCGCCAAAGCTGGCTATTTCTTTCACCACGCTGGAAGAAAGATACATATTCTCCGAGCTTGTGACCAGAAACACCGTTTCAGCTTCGGGGCAGAGTTTTTTGTTTGCCAGAGCCTGCTGAAATTCATACTCAAAGTCGGAGACCGCCCTCAGCCCCTTGACTATGGCGCAGGCGCCTGTCATTTTAAGGTAGTCAGCCAACAGACCGCTGTGGCATTTCACCTCAACGTTGTCAAGCTCCTTTGTCACCTCTCTGAGCATATCCATTCTCTCCGCAACGGAAAAAGAGGCGTTTTTCTGCGGATTGACCGACACCAGCACGATGACCTTGTCAAAGAGCCTGGACGCCCTGTTGATAATGTCGGTGTGACCTAAAGTTACCGGGTCAAAACTGCCCGGGCAGACCGCTATCCTCATGTCTTTGATCAGTTCCTTTCAGACTCTTCGCTTTGCGACGAGTCCTTGATGTATGTGGTTACGGAAACAGTTCCGTAACGGTATCTTTTCAGCAGCCTGAAGCAGCCGCCGGCGTTCTCCGGAAGCTGTATCTCGCTCTCATGCTCACAGACCGCAATGCCGCCCTCGTTCATTTTGCTCTCCAGCAGCTCCAGCGCAGGAAGTATCAGTCCCTTGCGGTAGGGCGGGTCGAGAAAGGCAATGTCAAGTCCGCTTTTTGCAGTTTTAAGGTAATCCATGGCGTCAAGCCCCAATATCCTGGAAGAATGGATAAGACCTGCCGACTCGACGTTCTGCCTTACCACCGCCAGCGACGACGGACTTTTGTCCACGAACACGCAGTGAGAAGCCCCTCTGCTCAGAGCCTCTATACCCAGCTGTCCCGAACCGGCAAACAGGTCAAGCACCGACGCCCCCGGAACTTCAAACTGGATAATGGAAAAAATAGCTTCCTTTACCTTGTCCGAGGTGGGGCGGACTTCCATGCCGTCCGGCGCTTTAAGCTTTTTGCCCCTTGCAGAGCCGGTAATAACACGCATAAGAAATTCCTGCCTTTTTTAAAATACACAGATTTATTATAATACTTTTGTTCCGTCAAGTCAATAATCTTACAAAGGATTATGTTAAAAAGAGGTTAAAAATAATAAAAAGAATATGGAAGTGAAAGCTTTATGTGTTGCAATTTCTGTCGCAACGTGGTATACTTATATCGTGTGACGGTACGCATACCGCTTTTGGAAAGGAAATGATCTATGAAAAAAGTCACTGTTATCACAGGACACTACGGAAGCGGAAAGACAAATATCTCCGTGAATCTTGCGGTAAGGCTTGCAGACAGCGGAAAAAAGGTCTCAGCGGTGGACCTGGATATAGTCAATCCCTATTTCAGAACGGCTGATTTCGGAGACCTTTTTGAAAAGCGCAGCATATCGCTGGTCTCTTCCATCTATGCAAATTCCAACCTTGACATACCTGCGCTGTCGTTTGACCTGGAGCGGGTCTGCCGGGAGGACGGATATGTTATCATAGACGTTGGAGGAGACGACCAGGGCGCAATAGCTCTGGGACGATACAAGCAGGTATTTGACGAACTTTCCCATGAGGGAGAGCTGGACGTTCTTTATGTTATAAACAGATACCGATATCTGACGGCTTCTCCGCAGGAAGCCACCGGACTGATGTATGAGATCGAGCAGGCGTCTAGAATAAAGCATACAGGCATAATAAACAATTCAAACCTGGGACGGGAGACCGATCTGGATACGGTGATGAGGTCTCTGGATTTCGGGGAAGAGGTTTCAAAGCTCACAAAGCTTCCGGTGGCGTTCACCTGCATACCGGAAGGAAGCGTTGTTCCCGATGGGAATAACGGGGAGTTTCTGCCTGTGAAAGTTTATGTAAGACCGCCGTGGGAAGATCCGGAAGAATAGGAAAGGAGAGTTTTTATGGCAAAGATCACTGTGGATTTTGAAAGATGCAAAGGCTGCGGTCTGTGTACTACAGCTTGTCCCAAGAAGATCGTTGAGATCTCAAAGGAACGCCGCAATTCAAAAGGATACTACACTGCGGTATGCGTTGACGGTGATGCCTGCATAGGCTGTGCAATGTGCGCAACTATGTGTCCCGACTGCGCTATTGTCGTTGAAAAGTAGACTGGCAGATATACACAAATTAAGGAGTTGATATGATGGAAAGAAGTCTTATGAAAGGAAACGAGGCGCTGGCAGAAGCTGCAATGAGAGCCGGCTGCAAATGTTTCTTTGGCTATCCTATCACGCCGCAGACTGAGATCTCGGCTTATCTGGCAAAGAAAATGGCTGCCGCAGGGGGACTTTTCCTCCAGGCGGAAAGCGAAGTTGCCGCTATCAATATGGTGCTGGGTGCGGCGTCTACCGGAACAAGGGTAATGACCTCCTCGTCGTCGCCGGGAATATCCCTTAAAAGCGAGGGGATCTCATACATAGCGGCGTCAGACCTGCCGTGCGTTATAATAAACGTGCAGAGAGGCGGCCCGGGACTGGGCGGGATACAGCCCTCTCAGGCGGACTACTGGCAGGCTACAAAAGGTCTGGGACATGGGGATTTCCACATTCTCGTGTTTGCGCCGGCTTCAGTTCAGGAAATGGTGGATATGGCGGTAAAGGCGTTCGATAAGGCGGACGAGTACAGAATGCCTGCTATGATACTGGCGGACGGTCTGCTGGGTCAGATGATGGAACCGGTGACTTTCCCTGAGATAAGCGCAAAAGCTCCCGAAAAGCCCTGGGCGGCAAACGGTCATAAGAACGCAAGGGAACACAATATAATCAATTCTCTGTTCTTGCAGCCCGACGTGCTGGAAAAGTCGGTGTTCGACAGGTACGAAAGGTATAAGACCATAGAGGAAACAGAAACTGATGCGGAAAGTTACCTCTGCGAGGACGCAGAGATAGTTGTGTGCGCTTTCGGAGCAACTGCAAGAGTTGCAAAGAGCGCAGTTAATCAGGCAAGGGAAAAAGGCGTGAAAGCAGGACTTTTCAGACCTAAGACGCTTTGGCCTTTCCCCAAAAAGGAGATCAACGCAGCCTGCGCAAACGCAAAGAAGCTGCTTTCGGTAGAGATGTCTATGGGTCAGATGGTGGACGATATCAGGCTTGCTGTAAATTGCTCCAAGCCGGTGGAATTTTTCGGAAGAACAGGCGGAGTAATACCAAA
>CANRLY010000071.1 GCA_947631585.1 uncultured Clostridia bacterium | reverse complement strand
CTGTGTATTCCGGTGGTGGTTTCCTCGCAGCCGCCAAGGACCTTATCCAGCAGCTCCGGCCGGACATTATGGATATGGTTGACCAGATCGCCGCCGTCGTCAATAATTATATCAGGTCCTGCCATTATGACCTGGTCGATATGCCGGAAATACTCTTCTTCCGTTGCGCCGTGCCAGGCAAACACGTTCAGTCCCGAATGTACCAGCGCAGCCGCAACATCGTCCTGAGTGGACAGCGGATTGCTGCCGGTTATATACATTTCCGCTCCCCCTGCCGCAAGGACTCTGCACAGATAAGCAGTTTTTGCCTCAAGATGCACAGAAAGAGCTATCTTCTTATCCTTAAACGGCTTTTCTTCAGAAAACCTTTTCTCCAGGTCTCTGAGCAGGCACATATTTTGTTTTACCCAGCGGATCTTTCTTTCTCCGCTTTCCCAAAGGTTTTCATCTCGTATTTCTGACATTTTATCTTCCGCCTTTCAGATCTTAGTTGAATTTTATCCGGAAATTTTCCTTACAGTTTTCTCAGTTTCAAAAATAATTCTTTCCTTATCCAGCGTGGTGAACTCACCGTTCTCATAAAGTATCTTTCCGTCCACCATAGTAAGGACGATCTCAGTTCCTCTTGCCGAATAGCACAGCGCAGCCATAAGATCGTTTCTTGGGTAGAACTGCGGCTGGTCGATATCCATGACAAACAGGTCGGCTTTGTTTCCGACCCTCAGCTCGCCGCAGCCGTCAAGAGCCAGCGCCGCTGCGCCGTTCAGTGTGGCACATCTGTAAGTCTCCGCTGCGCTGACCGCATCTGCGCTGTGGTTTATCCCCTTATGGAGCAGCGAATGGAAATTCATCTCTCGGAACATATTCTGACCGTTATTGCTGCCCGGTCCATCAGTTCCGATGGCAACATTCACGCCCTTTTCCAGCATTTTCTTTATGGGAGCGATACCGTTTGCAAGCTTCAGGTTTGAAACGGGATTAGCCGCCACGCTTACGCCTTTTTCAGCAAATATATCTATATCCGTATCCGTGAGCTGAACGCAGTGCGCACATATAGTTTTTACATCAAAAATTCCCAGATCAGCCATATATTCTGTAGGAGTCTTGCCGTACTTTTCAAGAGCCTGGGCGTGCTCCACAGGCGATTCGTCAAGATGGGTATGCAGGGGTATTCCCAGAGTTTTGGCTGCTTCGGCAACTATTTTCAGATACTCACCATCGCAGGTATATATTGCGTGGGGAGCAAGCATAAAGCTGACAAGCGGGCTGTCCTTGAAGTCAGCTATCTCTTCTTTAGCGTCGGCAAGCCGTGTCAGACCGTACTCAGCTCTGCCCTCGCCCACCAGACCTTTGGATATTACCGCCCTCATTCCTGCATCTGTCACTGCTTTGGGAACGATATTCTTTGAAATGTGCATATCGAGAAAAGAAGTAGTTCCGGAACTAAGCATTTCCATACAGGAAAGCTGAGTCCCCCAATAGATATCTTCATCTACCAGCATATCTTCCTTCGGGAGTATGCGTTTATAGAGCCACTCCTCAAAAAGCACATCGTCTGCGCTGTTTCTGAAAACGGACATATATGCGTGGTCGTGAGCGTTGATAAGACCTGTACTCAGCAGTCTGTTCTTGCCGTCTATCACACGGTCAGCGTTAAATCCCTGTGGGGCTTCGCCTATGCCGGCAATGATATTTCCTCTTACAAAGACGTTGGTCTTTTCAACAGAATAGCCATTCTCAACAGGCAGAACGGCAAGTATATCCTTGAAATGAATATTCATTTTTACCACCTCGTAAATATTCTAACACATTTTTTCTCACAATGCAACAGAAAAACCGCCGCTCTGTTTAAAAGAACGGCGGCGATAATATCCGATCGGTATCAGTGGATATCTGTATAAAGTCCTATATAGAGCTGAGCAGAACGTTTCCAGCTGAAGTCCTGGAGGAACGCATTGCTGACAAGCCTTGCCCACTCCACCTGATTATCATAGAGCGATCTTGCTCTGGTACAGGCGTCCAGCATATCGTGAGCGTTATAGCTTTTGAAAGTAAAGCCGTTACCGCCATAGCCGCCTGCGTCCTTGATGCTGTCTTTAAGACCGCCGGTCTCTCTGACGATAGGGATAGTTCCGTATCTGAGTGCGATCATCTGGGCAAGTCCGCATGGCTCGCTCTGGGACGGCATCAGGAACATATCCGCACCGGCATATATCCTCTTTGAAAGGTCTGGCACAAAGCCGAGGCGCAGTCCGACTCTGTCAGGATAGCGATACTTCATCTCAGAGAAGAAGTCCTCGTAGATCTTTTCGCCGGAACCAAGTATAGCAAATTTATATCCCAGTCTGATTATATCTTCAAATACATATTTTACAAGGTCAAGTCCCTTATGGGAAACAAATCTTGTAACTATACCGATGACCGGTTCATTTCCCGGGGCAACTCCCATTTCTTCAAGAAGTTTCTGTTTGCAGACAGCCTTTCCGGACTTATCCTTTGCAGAGAAGTTTTTAGCTATCGCCTTATCGGTTTCAGGGTTATAGACGTCAAGGTCTATGCCGTTCAGGAAGCCGCAAAGCTTATACTGTTTATTGACAAGTATCCTGTCCAGACCGTGAGAGAACCAGGGGTCGAGTATCTCCTGAGCGTATGTGGGCGAAACGGTAGTTACCTTATCGGCAGTCTCTATAGCGCCTTTCATGAAGTTCACGTCGCCGTCATAGCTGAGGATATCCGCATGGTACTGAGGTATTCCCATAAGGTCTGTGAGCAGTTCCATTCCATAGCGACCCTGGTAGGCAATATTGTGAATGGTAAATACAGTTTTTATATCCTCATAGCCGGGCTGATAGCGATAGAAAATATCATAGTAAACAGGCACCAGCGCAGTCTGCCAGTCGTTACAGCTCAGCACGTTGGGTCTGAAGTCGATATAGTGGAGCAGTTCAAGGATAGCCCTTGAGAAGAAAATAAATCTTTCGGCGTCGTCATAGAACCCATAAAGACCATTTCTGTTGAAATAGTATTCATTATCCAGCAGATAGTATGTAACGCCGTTCACAACGCTTGTGAACACGCCGCAATACTGATTCCTCCAGGCGACCGGAACGCTGAAATTAGTAAGAAAACTACAGTTTGCTTTAAGCTCAGGCTTGATAGAGCCATAGTAAGGCATTACCACACGGCACTCATGTCCGCCCTCTTCGTTGATAGCTCTCGGCAGTGAACCTGCAACGTCAGCAAGTCCGCCTGAAGCTGCAAAAGGAAGAGCCTCACTGGAGCAATATAAAATGTTCAAAATAACTTCCTCCTATCGTTAAATATCTTTTGATATCAAACGGCAGTCCGGTCCTGACAAGCGTCTGCCGGACTGCCGGAGATATTCAGATCACACAGATGCGCCCTTTCCGATGAACATCGGATAAGCCGCAGAGCTGGTAAGCAGTCTGTTATTGCAAATATTTACGTTCTTATCGGTGATGACATACGAGATCTCGCAGTCCTTGCCGATAATAGTATCCTGCATAAGTATAGAATTTTTGACCTTAGAGCCTTTTCCTATCTTAACGCCTCTGAACAGCACGCAGTTCTCAACTTCACCCTCGATAACGCAGCCGTCTGCGATAAGGGAATTAGTCACGCTGCTGTCAAGGCCGTATTTGGACGGAGCATTGTCACGCACCTTAGTGTAGATAGGTCTCTTAGGCAGGAACAGCGCCTTGGAGTTTTCAACATCGATAAGGTCAAGGTTTGCGTTAAAGTAAGAAAGAACATTGTCTATCTTGCGGAAGAACTTATCATAGTTGTAAGATCTGATATTAAGTTCCTTAACTCTTGCCTGTAGCACGTCCTGCTCGAAGCTGTACATACCTCTTGCAAACGAAGTCTGGATAAGGTCGATAAGGAAGTCTTTCTTCATTACAAAGGTATTAAGGCTGATGGTAGCCTGACCGCTTATCGGGCAGCGCACCAGAACATCGTGGATCCTGCCGTCTACGCCAACAGCGAAAACCGTACTGTTAAGAGCCTGTTCGGTAGAAACTACTTTTGTAGTTGTAACGACAGTTATATCAGCTCCGCTTTCAACGTGCTGTTCAACTATCGGTTTATAGTCCATATTTGTGACTACGTCGCAGTCAGAGAGCACCACATATTCGGTAAGAGAGGATTTTATAAAGCTGAGTGCGCCGTAAAGAGCCTCCAGCCTGCCTCTGTAAAGTCCGGTCTCAACGTGACCGAACGGAGGAAGTATGTGAAGTCCGCCTTTCTTTCTGGAAAGATCCCATTCTCTTGCAGAACCAAGGTGGTCAAGAAGCGACTGGTAGTTGGATTTAGTGATAACTCCAACTTCGCAGATACCGCTGTTTACCATATTTGAAAGAGGAAAGTCAATAAGTCTGTATCTTCCGCCAAAAAGGATAGAACCCATAGTCCTTGACTTTGTCAGGTCTCCCACTGTGATGTCGTGCATATTAGCAAACACAAGTCCGAGAACATTTCCCATATTTACATTCATTATCGTTCGCCCCTTTCTCACATATCTTCCGAAATGATCTGTTTGGGAAGGATAGCAGTTCCGTCGGAGATATTCAGTCCGTGGCCTACTACCGCTATGCCCCAATCGTCCCGACATTCCATATCTTCAGGTCTTGCTCCCACATGGCAGCCGCTGCCGATAACGGAATTTTCACCAACGATAGAATACTCGACTATAGCGTCTTTCTTTACGACAGCGCCGGGCATAAGTATCGAGTCGGTGACCTTTGCGCCCTCTTCGATGGTAACGCCGTCAGAGATCATAGAGAAGTCAACAGTACCGTCTATGTTGCAGCCTTCGGTTACCATAGAATTTTGTATCTTAGCGTTTTTGCCTATATTCTGAGGAGGCATTACCGGATTCCTTGAATAGATCTTCCAAGCCGGGTCGTACAGATCTATGGGGATATTCGGGTTGATAAGATCCATATTAGCTTCCCAGAGGGAGTCGATAGTTCCCACGTCTTTCCAGTAGCCGTCAAAGCGGTAAGCCACCAGTTTCTCGCCGGCTTTCTTCATATCGGGAATGATATTCTTACCGAAGTCCTTGCTTGCTTCTTTATCGTTTTCATTAGCGATAAGGTAAGACTTGAGCTTGCCCCAGTTAAAGATATAGATACCCATGGAAGCCAGTGTTGAACGAGGGTTCTTAGGCTTTTCCTCAAAGTCGATGATATTATCGTCGTCGTCGGTTATCATGATACCGAACCTTGAAGCTTCCTCCAGCGGAACGTCAAGAACAGCGATAGTAGCGTCGGCGTTTTTGGACTTATGATAAGTAAGCATTTTGTTATAATCCATCTTATAGATATGGTCGCCGGAAAGTATGATAACATACTCCGGGTCGTACCTGTCAACGAACTCCATATTCTGGTAGATGGCATTTGCGGTACCGGAATACCAGTCTGCGCCGGAAGCTTTCTGGTAAGGAGGAAGCACATGGACTCCGCCGTGGATCCTGTCAAGGTCCCAGGGCTGACCGTTTCCGATATACTCATTCAGTACCAGAGGCTGATACTGAGTGAGAACGCCGACGGTATCTATGCCGGAATTTATGCAGTTTGACAGCGGGAAGTCGATTATACGGTATTTTGCTCCATATGGCACAGCAGGTTTAGCCACCTTCTGGGTCAGTGCATACAGACGGCTTCCCTGTCCGCCTGCAAGAAGCATTGCAACACATTCTTTTTTGTTGAACATAAACATTCACCCACCAATATATTAAGATTTTTTATTGTTTGCTTTTTTTGATGTCTTTGCTGCGCCGGTCTTTTTTGAAGAAGTCTTTTTTCCGGCTTTCTTCTCAGGAGCTTTCTTAACGGTAAAGTACATTACTGAGAAAGGCGGTATCTCCACCGTTATGGACTGGTCATAGCCGTGCATCGGCACAGGTTCGGACTTAACAGTTCCGTTAAGGTAAGGAGAGCCGTCAGCGGAAGATGAGTTCATCGCCTCGGTATAGCTTCCCTTATAAGGAACTCCGAAGCTGTACACCGGTCTTCCCACGGGAACGAAGTTGCACACAACAATGACCTCGTCCCCTTTGGTGTTCATTCTTCTGAACACTATAATGCTCTGTTTATAGTCGTCGTTTGAGATCCAGCTGAAGCCTTCCCAGGAATAATCTATCTCCCAGAACTGAGAGTGTTCTTTATAGAACTTATTCAGGTTTTTAACATAGAGCTGATAATTCCTGTGTTCTTCAAATTGTTCAGGCATGAACCATTCCAGGCTGTTCTCATAGTCCCACTCTCTGAACTGAGCGAACTCGTTTCCCATGAACATGAGCTTTTTGCCGGGGTGCGCCATCATATACGCCAGAAACGCCTTTGCCTGCGGGAATTTCTGGTCGTTCATTCCCCACATTTTCTGAATGAGGGAAGCCTTTCCATGCACGACCTCATCATGTGATATAGGAAGTATGAAGTTTTCCGAAAAAGCATAGAAGAAGGAGAAAGTCAGCATATTATGGTGGAACGCCCTATGGATAGGATCCATTGCCATATATTTGAGCATATCGTTCATCCAGCCCATATTCCACTTATAGTTAAAGCCAAGACCACCTATATCGGCAGGCTTTGTTACCATAGGCCAGGCGGTGGATTCCTCGGCTATCATCATAGCGCCGGGGTACTTTTCAAACACTGCCGTATTGAGTTTCCTGAAAAATTCTATCGCCTCAAGGTTCTGGTTGCCGCCGTCCTTATTGGGAGTCCACTCGCCGTCATGTCTGTCGTAGTCAAGATACAGCATAGACGCCACCGCATCTACCCTGAGTCCGTCTATATGGAACTTATCGAACCAATACAGTGCGTTTGACACAAGGAAAGACACCACCTGCGGTTTTCCGTAGTCGAACACTCTTGTTCCCCATGAAAGATGGTCTCTCTTCTTAGGGTCTTCGTATTCATAGCAGCAAGTGCCGTCAAACTCGTAAAGTCCCGGAGCGTCTTTCGGGAAATGAGCCGGCACCCAGTCAAGGATAACGGCGATACCGTTTTCGTGGAACTTGTCTATCATTTCCATAAGGTCTCTGGGATTGCCGAATCTGGAAGTAGGAGCATAATAGCCTATTCCCTGATAGCCCCAGCTTCCCTCGAAAGGATACTCAGCCAGCGGCATAAATTCAATATGGGTATACCCCATATCTTTCAGGTAGGGTATGACTTCATCTGCAAATTGCAGATATGTATAGAAAGTCCCGTCCTCATTCTGTTTCCAGGAATTGAAGTGGACTTCGTAGATATTCACAGGTTTCTGATAAAAGCCGTCCTTGGAACTGAGCCACTTTTCATCATGCCAGTCATAGCAGTCAACTGAAAACACTCTTGAACCGGTAGCCGGACTTCTTTCCATATAGTTGCCGTAAGGGTCGGCTTTCAGTCTGACTTTTCCGTCCTCCCCGGTAACGGCGTATTTATAGATCTCAAATTCCTTTATACCCTCAACAAAGATCTCCCAACAGCCGGTCTCGCCGATGGGGAACATTTTATGGGAGTTCTCGTCCCAGTTATTAAAGTCGCCCACCAGAGCAACGCCCTTGGCTTTAGGCGCCCAAACTCTGAACCATACTCCTCTCTTCCCGTAAACCTCGCCAAAATGCGAGCCGAAGAAATCATACGCTTTGAAATTTTCACCTTTTGCAAAAAGGTATAATGGGATCTCATAGTCTTTTGCGATCTTTTCAGACATCCGCTAATCAATCCTTTCTTTTACTTTCAATATGCTGCAAAAAGTCATTCATGCCAAAAGCAGGAGTTTTCACGCTAATATGGTCCCCTGCGAAAGGCTCCTGCCGTAATGACGTTTCTGCATATTATTATTTTAAACTTTTTTGAATTATTTTGCAAGGGTTTTTGTAATATTTTTAGTAAATACACATATCCACATACCGATTTTTGTATATTTTGCACAAATCGCATAAAGATAATTGGCAGTTGCTGGAAACGATATTATATTGATACATTATTTATTAATATTAATGTCAACCACGCACACGGAAATATCGTCTCTTTTTCGCACTGGCGACGGTATGCCGACTCCTGTTCTGGCATACTCGCCTATAAGTTCCGAAGCGTTCTGCGGGTCCATGCTGCACCTGTTAAGTTCGGCGGCGGAAGATCTTATTATATCCTCTGAAATACCGTCTGAAGCCAGAATGACCCTATCCCCGTCAAACAGTTTATAGACGAACGAATCAGGGGAAGTTTCGGAAAGTATCCCCACCGGGAACGCCTGTCCGTCTATCCTGATAAGCACCTCGTCACGGAGAATATAGCTTGGGGCAGCTCCAGCCTTTATGAACCGGACGTTTCCGGAACACAAGTCAAACAGGGCTATATCAGCCGTGGCGAACGACTCGTCCCAGCCCTTTACCCTGAGTATGGCGTTAATCAGCCTGAGAGCAGTTTCCGGGGATATCTCCGACGCCAGGAATCTCGATATGAGAGACGAAGCGAACGAAGAATCCAGCCTTGCTCTTTTGCCAGTACCCATTCCATCAGAAAGAATGACCGCAAATTCCGAACGTGTCAGCCATATGCGCTCCAGGGTATCGCCGCAGGGGTCGCCGTCTCTGGCGGCAAACTGGGAAGCTCCGCTTTCTGTTGAATAGAGAGGGCTTTCACAGAATGACAGTCTGTAAACTCCGTCAGCTGAGGTAATGACCGGCATTTCCAGTTCGCAGTCCATCATTCCGCCTATCTCGACCGTCCATCTTACCATATCGGCTTTTATTTCCGAAGGAGAAAAAATTTCCACCTTGCGGATACGGGAAGGGTCGCTGTAAACGCACACTTCGCAGTTTGCTGCGCCTCTTTTGGATATGTAATTTTTTACCTTTTCGGAAAGTTCTCTATCCACATCGGTGACGCCTGAGAGCCGGTCGGAAATATCGGTGAGCATTTCTTCCATTGCCAGAAGCTGGTCGGAAAGCAGTTCTCTGAGTTCGCTTATCTTTGCCCTGTCAGCCTGTTCAGCCATAAGCTGCATATAACAGTCGTTGAAACCGGCGGCAAGCTGGGGTTCTCTTTTGCAGAGGTGAAACATTCCGTCCAGCTCCTCGTCTGAG